>NZ_AJQF01000308.1:0-10349 GCF_000261705.1 Bradyrhizobium genomosp. III
ACACCCGTCAGTGATCTGTCCGGGCTAAACACTTGTCCCGGGCATCCACGTTCTTCTGTCTGCGCGGCTAGACGTAGATGGCCGGGACAAGCCCGGCCATGACGTTGCAGCTAGCTTGCGTTGCCGGTCACTTCTTCACCATCGCACATGCCGGGTCCGGCGGACCGAACGCCTTGTCGCCCGAGATGGTCGTGAGGATCTTGTAATAGTCCCACGGATACTTGCTCTCCTCCGGCGTCTTCACCTGCACCAGCCAGAGGTCGTGGACCATCAGATTGTCCTCCCGCAGCTTGCCGTTGCGGGAGAAGAAATCCTCGATCGGCTTTTCGCGCATCTTGGCTGCGACCTTGAGCGGATCGTCGGTGCCGGATTCCTTGATGGCGTTGAGATAGTGCATCACGGATGAATAGACGCCGGCCTGCCACATCGACGGCATCTTGTTCATCTTGGCGAAATAGCGCTTCGACCATTCGCGGGTCTTGTCATCCATGTCCCAATAGAATGACGTGGTCAGCAGCAGGCCTTGCGCCGCCTGCAGGCCGAGGCCGTGGATGTCGGTGATCAGCGCCAGCAGCGCCGCCATCTGCTGGCCGCCCTTGAACACGCCGAACTCCGAGCCGGTCTTGATCTCGTTCATGTTGTTGGGCGGTCCGGCCGCGATGCCGATGATCTTGGCCTTGGAGGCCTGCGCCTGCAGCACGAAGGAGGAGAGGTCAGGCGTCGCCAGCGGCGGCCGCACCGAGCCCAGCACCTTGCCGCCATTGGCGGTGACCACCGCGGAAGCGTCGCGCTCCAGCGAATGGCCGAAGGCGTAATCGTCGGTGATGAAGAACCAGCTGTCGCCGCCGCGCTTGACCACGGCGTCCGCGGTGCCGACCGCGAGCGCGCGGGTGTCGAACACCCACTGGATCGCGTAAGGCGAGCAGAACTTGCCGTGGAAATCGGCGGTGCCGGTGGAGTGGGTGATGAACAGCCGCTTCTTCTCGTTGGCGATGTTCTGCACCGCGAGGCCGACCGCCGAGACCGGCACGTCGACGATCAGGTCGACCTGCTCGACGTCGAACCAGCGCCGCGCGAGCGAGGCGCCGATGTCGGCCTTGAGCTGATGGTCGCCGACCACGACGCTGATCGGCTTGCCGAGCACGGTGCCGCCGAAATCGTCGATCGCCATCTGCGCCGCCGTCACCGAGCCCTGGCCGGTCGGTGCAGAGGCCGGGCCGTTCATGTCGGTGAGCACGCCGATCTTGACGACGTTGTCGGAAACCTGCGCCGATGCCGCACCGGACAGCAGCGCCGCCGTCAAGGCGGCCGCGACCGGCAGTCCAAATCTGATTGGATTCATGCTTGTCCTCCCCTGTTCCGGCACGTTGGCCGGTGTTGCCCCGGGTATGCCCGGCTGAATTGGTTTCTTTTGCAACTATTTTGGGGCGGGCGTCAATGTCAGGCTGCGAAGCGGATCTGTCCTGCGGGTGAGGGATCGTAGCCGGTCAGCTCCTCGGCGCGCTGGCGCAGCCGCCGCTCGTTCAGAAATCCGATCAAGGCCTGCATGGCGGGGCGAAAATAGCTGCGCTGCCGCATCGCGAGGTCAAAATTCTCCCAGACCAGCGGCACGAAATCGAGGCCGGCCGAACGCGCGGCGGCGCGCGTCGCGATGCCGCAATCGGCCTGGCCGGCGCGGACCAGTTCCGCGAGATCCGGTCCGGTGAGGGCCGGCGTCTCGACCCGGCGCAAATCCCGCGTCGTGGCGCCCGCGCGCTTCAGCAGCACGTCGAGCAGCATCTGCGCGCCCGTGCCCTGTTGCCGCATCGCCATCCGGGCGCCGAGCGCGAGCACGTCGGTCAGGCCGTGCAGATGCTTGGGATTGCCTTGCGGCAGCACGAGACCCTGTTCGCGGCGCACGAACGCGACCAGCACCGCATCATGCAAATCCGGAGCGGCCCGCAGCGCTTCGACACTGGCATCCCCAGTGAGATCGTCGGAAGCATCCAGGCCGTGGAAATGTATCGCCGCCGCCATCACCTCGTTGCGCTGCAAGCGCTCGAGCCCGCGCACGCTACCCTCGCTCATCGATCCCAGGCCCGAGCCGGATTCGCGCAGGCTCCAATCCAGCAGCTCGTCCTGGCTGCCGCCCACGACCGGCGGCGGCTCCGCGATCAGCATGCCGGCCGGACGCGCGAGGCCAGAGAGCACCCAGAGATCGAGTTCGTGGCGCGGGAAGAGCCACTTCCCGGTCACCTTGGTACAGGGGATCGCGCCGGTGGTGACGAGTTCGTAGAGCTTGCGTTCGCCGAGCCGAAGATAGTCGGCGGCTTCGCTGGTCGTCAGGAATTCCATCCTGCATTCCTATGCAAATTCTTGCTTCTTTTTGACGTTCGACGCAGGTGGAATTCTGCATTTCAATTCTCGTCTTCCGGGACCATGCCTGATCATCTCGCTGCTTTGCAACACATCCTCACGCGCGTCTTTTGCTTTGGTGAATGATCCTGCAGCGTGCGCTCATCGCCGGCGATGGCAATCGGCATGCCGATCTGCGTTGCCGAAATTTCCCGAGCCGCGCGATTGCCGCCTTAGGTCCAAGCCCTGCCGCCGGTAGTGGCTTGATTTAAATTCTATCTGTTGTTGTTCGCATGGGGCGTCGCAGCGCGCAAACACGTCACGAGTGCGGCGCAATCGATCATCATCATGATCGCGTCATAGCCAATGGGAACCTGATCATGGGCCGCCTGTCCGCTGCATTCGCGCTCTTCTGCGGCCTCACCGCGGGCGTTGCGGCCTCGTCCGCGGAAGACCGCGCAATCGTGCTGGCCTCGACCGCATCGACGCAGGAGTCCGGTCTGCTCGACTATCTGCTTCCGATCTTCCGCGACAAGACCGGCGTCGACGTGACGGTGATCGCGCGGCGCGCCGACGAGGTGCTCGACGGGCCGCGAAGAGGCGAGGCGGACGTCGTGCTGATGCATGCGCGACCGCAGGAGGAGAAATTCGTCGCCGACGGGTTTGGCGTGAAGCGTTTCGACGTGATGTACAATGACTATGTGCTGATCGGGCCGAAGAACGATCCCGCCGGCGTCAAGGGCAAGGATATCGCGACGGCGCTGAAGGCGATCGAGGCCAAGGGCGCGCCGTTCGTGACGCGCGGCGATCGGTCGGGCACGCATGCTGCGGAGCTGGCGCTCTGGATCGTCGCCGGCATCGACATCGCCGGGGCCAAGGGCGCCTGGTATCGCGAGGCCGGGCAGGGCATGGCCTCGGCGCTCGACGCCGCGCGCGCCGCCAATGCTTATGTGCTGTCGGATCGCGGCAGTTGGATCGCCTTCAGGGATCGCGGCGATCTCGATATCGTCGTCGAAGGCGACCGGCGGTTGCTCAATCAGTACGGCGTGATGCTGGTGAACCCCGAGAAGTTTCCGAACGTGAAGAAGGATCTCGCGCAGACCTTCATCGATTGGCTGACCTCGCCGGAGGGGCAGACGGCGATCGCAGGCTACAAGGTCGACGGGCAGCAGCTATTCTTCCCCAATGCGGATAGGTCGGGCGGTTGACGGCGGTATCGCCGGTGGTTGCCAAACCGGGCGATGCATGGTCCACCATGGCGCATGACCCAGCGCCTGCCGCCATCGCTGACCCCGCTCGACACCGCGCTCGCCGCGTTGCTGAGCGCGCTTGAACCGCTCGCACCGGTGGAGTTGCCGCTGAGCGAAGCGGCCGGCTGCATCGCGGCGGGCACGCCGCTGCTTGCGGCCCATCCGCATCACGACATCGCCGCCGCGGACGGCTGGGCGCTCTGCGCCAACGATCTCGTCGGCGCGTCCTCTTATTCGCCGCTGCCGTTGACACAAGCGCCCGTGTGGGTCGAAGCCGGTGACGCGATGCCCGACGGCTGCGACTGTGTACTCGATGCCGACGCGGTCGATCCATCGGGGCCGCTCGTGCAGGTGCTGGCGGAGGGCGTGCCGGGGCAGGGCGTCAGGCGTGGCGGCAGCGACATCGCGGCGCGCACGCCGGCCGGCGCCGAGGGCCAACCGGTCGCCGCGGCCGATCTGCTGCTCGCGCGCGTTGCCGGCTTGGACAAGCTCGGCGTGCGTCGGCCCCGGCTGAGCATCGTCAACGTGCCGGGTGCAACGGCAACGATGCATATGATCGCCGCGATCGCGGGCGCCGCGGGAGTGGATGTGAAGACGCATGAGGCCGGCGCGCGTGATGCGGTGTCGATTGCCGATGCGCTGGATATATCCTCTTGCGATCTGATCCTGACGGTCGGCGGCAGCGGAGTTGGCCGCGGCGATGCGGCCGTCGCCGCGCTGGCTCAGCGTGGTCATGTGATCGCCCACGGTCTTGCGCTTCAGCCCGGGCGTACCGCCGCGGTCGCGAAGCTCGGAAAGGTTCCCGTCGTCGCCTTGCCGGGCTCGCCGGATCATGCGCTGGCGGTGTGGCTCGCGCTCGTGCTTCCGCTCATCGACCGATTATCGCTGCGCCGGCCGCGCCGGCAGGTGAGCCTGCCGCTTGCGCGAAAAATCGCGTCCAGCGTCGGCATCGTCGAGATCGCTTTGCTGGCCAGGGAACATCACGGCTGGACGCCGCTCGCCGTGGGCGAATGGCCGCTCCAGGCCATTGCCGGTGCGGATGCATGGCTGCTCATTCCTGACAGCCACGAGGGATTTGCGGCAGGCGTGCCGGTCGATGCCTATCTAATGTGGGAATGATATGGGTTTTGGCATGTCGATGAACCCGCAATCGCAAATCCGCAGCGCGCTCGAACAGGAGCAGTTCCTCAAGATCCTCTCGCGCGAGGAGGCCCTGGCGCGCTTCGAGGCCGCGTTGTTCCCGCGCGCCGTTCCGAGCGAAAAGCGCAAGCTCGGCGATGCGCTCGGCGTGGCGCTCGCTGAAGACATCACTGCGCCGATCGACGTTCCCCCTTTCGATCGCTCCAATGTCGACGGTTTTGCCGTGCGCTCGGCAGACCTTGCGGCGGCTGGCGAAGGCGCTCCTCGGCGCCTCACGCTGAACGGCGAGACCATCCACTGCGGCACCGCGCCGACGCTCCAGGTGGCAGCGGGAACCGCAACGCCGATCGCCACCGGCGGTCCGTTGCCGCGTGGCGCCGACGCGGTCGTCATGGTCGAGCACACCCAGCCGGTTGGCCTTGATGCGATCGACGTGCGTCGGGCGGTCTCGCCCGGGCAATTCGTGTCGTACGCCGGATCCGACATTGCGCGCGGCGAGGCGCTGCTGCGTGCCGGCACCATCATCGGCTCGCGCGAGATCGGCATGCTGGCCGCGTGCGGCGTCGCCGGGGTGACCGTCGCGCGGAGGCCGCGTGTCGCCGTGATCTCCACCGGTGACGAGCTGGTCCAACCCGGCGGGGCTCTTCCGCCCGCCGCGATCTACGACACCAACGGCGCCATCGTCACCGCTGCGATCGACGAGAATGGCGGCGAGGCGATCTTCCTCGGCGCCATTCCGGACGATGAGGCGAAACTCGAATCCGCCATGCGCCGCGCGCTCGCCGAATCCGACATGCTGGTCCTGTCGGGCGGCACCTCGAAAGGCGCGGGCGACTTGTCGCATCGCATCATCGGCCGGCTCGGCCAGCCCGGCATCATCGCGCATGGCGTTGCGCTCAAGCCCGGCAAGCCGTTGTGCCTTGCGGTGTGCGACGGCAAGCCGGTGGTGATCCTGCCGGGCTTTCCGACCTCGGCGATGTTTACCTTCCACGACATGGTCGTGCCGGTGCTGCGCAAGCTGGCTGGCTTGCCGCCGCGCTCGGATGCCAAGGTGAACGCGACCGTGCCGGTGCGCATTGCGTCCGAGCTCGGCCGCACCGAGTTCGTCATGGTGTCGCTGGTCGAGGGCAGGGACGGTCTGATCGCCTACCCCTCCGGCAAAGGGTCTGGTGCGGTCACGTCCTTCGCGCAGGCTGATGGCTTTTTGCGCATTGATGCGCTCGCCGACCAGATGCCGGCCGGAACTGAAACCGAGGTGACGCTGTTCACGCCGCATGTGCGCGTGCCCGATCTCGTCATCGTCGGCAGCCATTGCACCGGCCTCGATCTCGTCACCGCCCAGCTCGCGCATGCCGGCCTGGCCGTGCGCTCGATTGCCGTCGGCAGCCTCGGTGGACTCGCGGCCGCAAAGCGCGGTGAATGCGATTTGGCGCCGATCCATCTGTTCGATGACAAGAGCGAGACCTACAACTCGCCCTATCTCGTCGAGGGGCTCGAGCTCGTACCGGGCTGGCGTCGGATGCAGGGCATCGTCTTCCGCCCGGACGACAGGCGTTTCGAGGGCCTCGGTGCGAAGGAGGCCGTCGCGGCGGCGCTCGCTGATCCCGCCTGCATCATGGTCAACCGCAACCAGGGCGCCGGCACGCGCATCCTGATCGACCGGCTGCTCGGCGGTGCGCGCCCGGAAGGCTACTGGAACCAGCCGCGGTCGCACAATGCAGTTGCGGCAGCTGTTGCGCAGCACCGTGCCGACTGGGGCATGACCATTGCGCCGGTCGCCCAAGCGGCCGGCCTCGGTTTCATTCCGTTCGCGGAAGAGCATTATGACTTCGCGCTGGTCACGGCGCGCAAGGACCGGCCGGCGGTGCAGGCGTTTCTCGATGCGCTTGGCTCGAATGAGGCGCACGCCGCGCTGGAGCGGGCGGGATTCCGGCCTGCGTAGCGACGGTGCAGAAGACCTCGCGCATCAAATATTCGGCTGAAGGAGCGGACTGATACCGGCTGGGTCTGCAGCTACGATGCCTGGTCGGTGCGGCTGGCGGCTTGATCGGACTGACCGCGTTTGCGCTCCCGTTCCTCGGCTTCGGCGAGCGCACGCTGGGCGGCGGCCGACAACGGTTTCGGGTCCGGCGGGACTTCCACGGTGTCAGGCTTGCCCAGCTGCTTCGTGCGATCGATTGCGTCCGAAACATCGAACGCGATATCGACAACATCGAAAATGACTTCCAAGAGCGAGTCGGCCATGGCTCATCCGGGGCAACGTCCCAATCATTGGTCGTTCGCTTCTTAGGTCCGGTTCATAGCCAGGAGCTCAAGGCCATGAACAGGCAACGCATTAGGATGCATCATCCAGCGCCGCCAGCCGTTCGGCCTCGGCGATATCCTCGACCGTATTGGCGTTGAAGAACGGATCTAGCGGCTCGGTTGGCCACGTCACCGTCGCGAGCGGATAGCGCGCGGTCCAACGGTCGATCTTGCGGAGGTCCTCGACGACCAGTGCGTGCCTGAGTTCGTCGCGCAAGCCGACGCGCCACAGGCCGATCACGGGATGGGACTGCTCGCCTGATGCCGCCACCGCGAGCTGAGCGTTCTCCCGTTTTCGCGCTTCATGCAGGCGCGCGACCAGATCGCGCGGCAGGAACGGGCAGTCGCCGGCGGCGCTGAGCACCCATTCGACGCCCGGCCGGTTCGCCGCGGTCCAGTCGAGCGCGGCGAGGATGCCGGCGAGCGGACCGGGAAAGCCGGGCACGTCGTCGGCGACGACCTGCAGGCCGAATGCGGCGAAACGCGCGGGATCGCCATTCGCGTTGAGGATCAGTCCGCTGCACTGGGGCGAAAGGCGCGCGATCACGCGCTCAAGGATGGTGCGACCGCCGATCGTGCGCATCGGCTTGTCGCCACCGCCCATGCGCCGAGCCAGGCCGCCGGCGAGCAGCACGCCTTGCGTCGGCAAACTCTCAGTCGTCACCAGCTTCACCCTTGCGCTTGTGCTTCGCCGACTCTTCCTCGACGTAAGCGAGGTCCTGGTCGTAGACGATGCGTTCCTCGCCCGCGAGGACGATGAAGCGTTTGCCGCGGGTGCGTCCGACCAGCGTCAGCCCGACCTGTCTTGCGAGATCGACGCCCCAGGCGGTGAAGCCGGAGCGCGACACCAGGATCGGAATTCCCATGCGGACCGTCTTGATCACCATCTCCGAGGTGAGCCGCCCCGTGGTGTAGAGGATCTTGTCGCTAGCATCGACACCGTGGCGGTACATCCAGCCCGCGATCTTGTCGACGGCGTTGTGGCGGCCGACGTCTTCGGTGTAGCAAAGCGGGGTGCCTTCCTTGCACAGCACACAGCCGTGGATCGCCCCGGCCTCCAGATAGAGCGAGGGCATCGTGTTGATGGTCTGCGTCATCTGGTAAAGCCAGGAGGTGCGCAGCTCGGCCTTCGGCAGTGCGACGCTTTCGACCGCCTCGAGCAGATCGCCGAAGGCGGTGCCCTGCGCACAGCCCGAGGTCTGCGTGCGCTTCTTCAGCTTGGCCTCGAAATTGGTGTGGTGCGTGGTGCGCACCACGACCACCTGGAGGTCGTCGTCGTATTCGACCTCCGTGACCACGTCATTATATTTCAGCATGTTCTGGTTCAGCAGGTAGCCGAGCGCCAGATATTCCGGGTAATCGCCGATCGTCATCATGGTGACGATCTCCTGGGAATTCAGGTAGAGCGTCAGCGGCCGCTCCATCGGCACCTTGATCTCGACCCTGGCGCCGGTCTGGTCGGTCCCGGCCACGCTCTGGGTCAGGCGCGGGTCGGCCGTGTCAGGGACGATCAGGGGCACGGGGGCTTTGTCGATCTTCATCATGGCGGCGAGGTTAGCATGACATTCGGGTCAAGCCGATATAAGCATGCTGACGGAAAACGAAATGCCTCCGTTCGTCATTGCGAGGAGCGAAGCGACGGAGCAATCCAGAGTGCCACCGTGGAAGCAGTCTGGATTGCCTCGCTTCGCTCGCAATGACGGGGAGGGATAGCGGTTCCACCAAAACCAAGTCGCTCGCGGACACGGAGCTGGAATGAAAGTCATCGGCCTTGCAGGCTGGAGCGGTGCGGGCAAGACCACGCTGTTGACGCGGCTGATCCCGCATTTCAACGCGCAAGGGCTGCGCGTCTCGGTCATCAAGCATGCGCATCACCAGTTCGACGTCGATGTCCCCGGCAAGGATTCCTGGCGCCATCGCGAGGCCGGCGCGGCCGAGGTGCTGGTTGCTTCGTCAAACCGCTGGGCCCTGATGCACGAACTGCGCGGGGCGGCGGAGCCGCGGCTGCCCGAGCTCCTGAGCAAGCTTTCCGCGGTCGATCTCGTCGTGGTCGAGGGCTTCAAGCGCGAGCCGCATCGCAAGATCGAGGTGCATCGCGCGGCGAACGGCAAGCCGTTGCTGTTTCCCGACGATCCCGGGATCGCCGGGATCGCGGCCGACACCGCCATTGACACGGGGCTGCCCACTGTCCATCTCGACGATGTCGCGGCAGCTGCGGCGTTGCTGCTGCGCGCCGCGATGCCGGTCGAAGAAGCGGTGGCGAAAAGCGCCGCGATACGCTGACGAGGCACCATGGCGCAACTGTCGGACGATTGCTTTGCCTTCGGCGGCCCGATGATGTCGGTCGACGAGGCCGTCGGTCTCATTACGACGCGCGTCAACGCGATCGCCGATCTGGAGACGGTGGCGCTGGTCGACGCGGACGGGCGCGTGCTGGCGCGCGATGTCGCAGCGCCTCTGCCGCTGCCGCCCTTCACCAACTCGGCGGTCGACGGCTACGCCGTGCGCAACGCCGACATTCCTGAAGCCGCGGAGCGGGCGTTCCCGCTCGATGGCCGCATCCAGGCCGGCGGCCTCGCACAGGCGCCGATCAAGCCCGGCCATACCGCACGCATTTTCACGGGCGCGCCGATGCCGCCGGATGCAGAAACCGTCTTCATGCAGGAGGACGTTCGCATCGACGATGACGGCAAGATCGTGCTGCCGCCGGGGCTGAAGCCCGGCGCCAATGTCCGCCCCGCGGGCGAGGACATCCCTGAGGGCCACATCGCGCTGCGCGCCGGCCAGCGCTTGCGGCCGCAGCATGTCGCGCTCGCCGCCGCGTTCGGACTTGTCAGTCTCGACGTCATCAGGCGCATTCGCGTTGCGGTGTTCTCGACCGGCGACGAGTTGGCCTCGCCCGGCGAGCCGCGCGCGGCCTCGCAACTGTTCGATTCCAACCGCTTCATGCTGATGGCGATGCTGCGCCGGCTCGGCTGCGAGGTCAGCGATCTCGGCATCTTGCGCGACGAGCGGACTTCGCTCGCGAATGGCTTGAAGCAGGTGGCCGGTGATCATGACCTGATCCTCACGACCGGCGGCGTCTCGACCGGCGAGGAGGACCACGTCAAGGCGGCGGTCGAGAGCATCGGCTCGCTGGTGCTGTGGCGGATGGCGATCAAGCCTGGCCGTCCCGTGGCGATGGGCATTATCGACGGCACGCCGCTGATCGGATTGCCCGGCAATCCCGTCGCGAGCTTCGTGACCTTCGTCCATGTCGTGCGCCCGACGGTGCTGGCGCTCGCCGGCGGCCTGCCGGAGCCGCTTCTGCCGATCCCGATG
>NZ_AJQF01000309.1:0-753 GCF_000261705.1 Bradyrhizobium genomosp. III
GGCGGCTTTCACCTACAAGAAGAAGGCGGGCCGGCGCGAATATGTTCGCGTCTCCTTGCGGCGGGCGCAGGACGGCACGCTGGAGGCGGTGAAGTTCCCGCGCGAAGGGGCCGGGCTGTTGTCCTCGCTGGTCGAGACCGACGGCCTCGTCGAGCTCGGTGAGAGCGTCACGGGCGTCGAGCCAGGGCAGGACGTAGGCTTTTTGTCCTACGCCGATCTGCTCTAGCGGCCTTGCGTTGACGCCATCGATCGGTCCCGCCATGTTGCGCCCATGACCAGAACGACGCTCGATCTCACCGGACTGAAATGCCCGCTGCCCGCCCTGAAGACGCGCAAGGCGCTCAAGCCGTTGCAGCCGGGCGATCAGCTCGAGGTCCACTGCACCGATCCCTTGTCGGTGATTGACATTCCGAACCTGATCCGCGAGACCGGCGACAAGGTCGAGATCACCGAGCGCAACGAGGCGCGCATCGTGTTCCTGGTCGAAAAGAGCGACGCCCCGTAGAAAGGCGAATATTCACGGCGGCGACGTTTGACTATGTTGCCTGCGCGGGACACGGCCGGAACTTCGCTGCAATGCGAAAGGCGCCGATTGGTGCCGTGCATGAGCTCAAACCCAAGTCTCTCAAACCCAAGACCCTCAATCCCAAGACCCTCAATCCCAAGACCCTCAAACCCAAGACTCTCAAAGACGTCGGGCATGACTTTCTCAACATCGAGGGCAAGCGCTGCTGCAGGTCCCGCGGCGGGGGG
>NZ_AJQF01000310.1:0-8582 GCF_000261705.1 Bradyrhizobium genomosp. III
TGCAGGGCCGGAGTTCGGCGCGCTGGCGCAGGCCTCGATCCTGATCGTCGACGACGAGCCGGGCATGCGCAATTTCCTGGTGCGCACGCTTGGACCGCGCTGCAAGCTGGTGGACGAGGCGGCCGATACCGACCAGGCCTCGCGCAAGCTCGATTCCAACCGCTACGACGTCGTCATTCTCGACAACATCATGCCAGGCAAGAACGGCGTCGATTGGCTCGCCGAGCAGCGCGCCGTCGGCTTTTTCGCCGACGCCATCCTGATCACCGCTTATGCCGACCTCGACACCGCGATCCAGGCCCTGCGCGCTGGTGCGGCCGATTTCGTGCTCAAGCCGTTCCGCTCCAACCAGATCCTCAACGCGGTGGCACGATGCCTCGACCGTGTCCGCCTCCAGCGCGAGAACTATGTCCTGCGCTATGCCCTGCGTGCCTCGTCCGACCGCACCTTTCTGCGCGACAATCTGATCGGACAATCGGCAGCGACGCTGCGCGTGCGTGAGACCATCGCGCGCGTCGCACGCCTGCCGACCTCGGTTCTCCTCACCGGCGCATCCGGCACCGGCAAGGAAGTGGCAGCACGCTCGATCCACTCGTTGTCCGACCGCGCCGATAAGCCCTTCGTGCCCGTCAATTGCGCGGCGATCCCGCCCGAGATGATCGAGGCGGAGCTATTCGGACACATCAAGGGCGCCTTCACCGGCGCCGATTCGGGGCGTGAGGGCTTGTTCCTGTACGCGCATGGCGGCACGCTGTTCCTCGACGAGATCGGGGAGCTGCCGCTGCCGATGCAGAGCAAGCTGCTTCGCGTGCTCGAAGACCGCCGCGTCCGTCCGGTGGGCTCCGAGCGTGAAGTTCCGGTCGACCTGCGTTTCATCTTCGCAACCAATGCCGAGCTTCAGAAAGAGGTCGAGAAGGGCCGTTTCCGAGCCGATCTGTTCTACCGGCTCAACGTGATGCAGATTCACCTGCCGCTCCTGAAGGATCGCGGCGATGACGTGCAGGAGCTTGCCGCCATCTTCATGAGCAAGCTGTCGGCTCAGCTCGGCATGCCGCCGGTGCCGATCGACGCCTCGGTGCGGGCGGCGCTCGCAAGCTATGACTGGCCGGGCAATGTGCGCGAGCTGCGCAATTTGATCGAACGCACGCTGATCCTCGGCGCCTTCCCCGACGATTTCGCCGGTCCCCGCAACGACGGTCAGTCGGCACCTGCCGACAGTCTCGCCGAGCTCGAGCGCCGTCACATTCTCGGTGTGCTGAAGGAGGCCAACGGCAATCGCGAGGAGGCGGCGCGGCGTCTCGGTATCTCGCGCAAGACCATCGACCGCAAATGCGCGTTATGGGATGTCTGATGGTGCCCGCCGCAGCGGTGAGCTCGTGCGGGGACGCTCCGTCCGATTCCGGTTGCTCGCGATCGCTCTGCTGCCGATGCTGGTCATCCTGCCGCTCCTGCTCGGCGTTGCGATCTATCGCTGGAACGCGAAATTCGACGCGGCCCTGATCTCCAAGGTGAACGGCGATCTCACCATCGCCCATCAATATCTCGCCCGCATCCTGGAAAAGACCGGCGTCCAGATCCGGGCGCTCGGCCTGTCGGCCCGCTTCCAGGAGGTGCTGGCGCCGGATGCGCGCGGCTCGCTGCGGGACCTGCTCGACGAGACCCGCAAGGAGATCGGTCTCGATTTCCTGTATCTGACCAACGATCGCGGCGACGTTCTGGCCTCATCGCCCCCGCTGCAGCATCAACCGAGAGGCGACTGGCCGATCATCATGTCGGCGCTGTCGGGTCAGGTCCCTGCGACCGGCGTCGATATTTTCGGCAATGACGAGCCGGCCGCAATTTCGCCGGCCCTGGCCGAGCGCGCGCGATTGGATCTCGTGCCGACCCCGAATGCGGTGCCGACCGACCGCAGCACGGAGACGCGCGGCATGGTCGTGCACGCGGCGAGCCGGGCGATGCTGCCTGACGGAGGCGCCGCTGCGCTGGTCGGCGGCACGCTGCTCAACCAGAATCTCGAATTCATCGACACGATCAACGATCTCGTCTACCGCGCTGCGAGCCTGCCGGAGGGCAGCCAGGGCACCGCGACGCTGTTCCTGGACGACGTGCGGATATCGACCAATGTCCGTCTGTTCGAGGGACGGCGCGCGCTCGGCACGCGCGTGTCGGCGGCGGTGCGCTCGGCCGTGCTGGGCGAGGGGCACACCTGGCTCGACAGTGCTTTCGTGGTCAATGACTGGTACATCTCCGCTTACGAGCCGCTGGTCGACAGTTATGGCAAGCGGGTCGGCATGCTCTATGTCGGCTTTCTGGAGAAGCCGTTCAGCGAAGCCAAATACCAGACGTTGGTGATCATCATCGCAGCGTTCATCGCGATCACCGCCGCGACCGTACCGATCTTCCTGCGCTGGGCGACCTCCATCTTCATGCCGCTGGAGCGCGTCACGGCGACGATCGGCGAGGTGGAGCGCGGGAACCTCTCCGCCCGCACCAAGATGCCGGTGTTGGGTGACGAGATCGGCCGCGTCGCGGTTCATCTCGACAGCCTGCTCGACCAGATCCAGGAACGCGACCGGCAGCTCCGGGAATGGAATGAGGAACTGAACGTCCGCGTGCTGGAGCGCACCCGGGACCTCGAGCACGCCAATCTCAAGCTCGAGGCAACCACCAAGCAGCTCATCATGTCCGAGAAGCTGGCTGCGATCGGCGAGATCACCGCCGGCGTTGCGCACGAAATCAACAATCCGATCGCGGTGATGCAGGGCAATCTCGACGTCATCCGCAGCGTATTCGGGGCCGATGCCGACAAGGCGAAGGTCGAGTTTCGCCTGCTCGACGAGCAGATTCACCGCATCAGCCAGATCGTGACCAAGCTGCTGCAGTTTGCAAGGCCGGAGGAATATGCCGGCTATGTCGAGCGCCATGCGCCGACAAGCGTCATCTCCGACTGTCTGCCGCTGGTGCAGCATCTTCTGAACAAGACCGAGATCGCCGTGGTCAGGGACGACCGCGCCAGCCGGCTCGTGCTGATGAACCGGAACGAGCTGCAGCAGGTCCTGGTCAATCTCATCGTCAACGCGATCCACGCCATGCCGGACGGCGGAACCCTGACGCTCCGCTCCTTCGATGCCGAGCGCGACGGCCATCAAGGCGTCGCCATCGAGGTCACTGATACCGGCATCGGCATGAGCGCAGACGTAATCGCAAAGATTTTCGACCCCTTCTACACCACGAAACGGCGGCAAGGCACCGGACTGGGCCTCTCCATCAGCCAGACGCTGATCAAGCGTCAGGGCGGACAGATCACGGCCGAAAGCCACCTCGGTTCCGGGAGCACCTTCACGATGTGGCTGCCCGAAGCGACCTGATTGGACATTTTGTCCTTGGATTCGGGACATTCTGTCCGGCACGGCACGTTGCGCTGCGGGAAGTCGTTGAATCGTCACGATGCGACTTCTGGCACGCGCGTTGCTCCTCTCAAGACAGGGTGTTGAGGGGGATGAGGGCGCGATAGCCGTCACGGCAACGCTGCTTGCGAGGCGAAGGGACATCGCCCGCGATCAGTTGCTTGCTGGGCGCGCAAGACGGATGCGCACCAGACGATTCCACTTCGGCATGAATGAAGTCCGACCTGTCATGCGCGGCTGCCAAGCACGCACACGACCGGTCGCAAACCGATATGCCGGCAAGGCCGCGCTTGGGAGGGAATGCTTATGACGACTGCCGATACCGTTCTTGCACCGGTTGGTGCTTCCGGCTTCCTCGATCGTGAACGCACGATCGCGAAGGCCGGGTTCAATCGCTGGCTGGTGCCGCCGGCCGCGCTGTGCATCCATCTCTGCATCGGCATGGCCTACGGCTTCTCGGTGTTCTGGCTGCCGCTGTCGCGCTCGATCGGCATCACGCAGAGCAAGGCTTGCCCCGACATCTCGTTGTGGCAGGAGCTGTTCACCACGACGTGCGACTGGAAGGTCGCAAGCCTCGGCTGGATGTACACGCTGTTCTTCGTCCTGCTCGGCGTCTCTGCCGCGATTTGGGGCGGCTGGCTCGAGCGTGCCGGCCCGCGCAAGGCAGGTTTCGTTGCCGCGCTTTGCTGGGGCGGCGGCCTCTTGATCGGCGCCTTCGGCGTCTACGTCCATCAACTCTGGATCATGTGGCTCGGAGCCGGCGTCATCGGCGGCGTCGGGCTCGGCCTCGGCTATATCTCGCCGGTGTCGACGCTGATCAAATGGTTCCCCGATCGCCGCGGCATGGCGACGGGCATGGCCATCATGGGTTTTGGCGGTGGTGCGATGATCGGTGCGCCGCTCGCCAATCTGCTGATCAACTACTTCAAGACTGCAACGGATGTCGGCGTCTGGCAGACCTTCGTCGTGATGGGCGTGATCTATTTCATCTTCATGACGATCGGTGCCTTTTCATATCGGGTGACGCCGCCCGGCTGGCAGCCTGACGGTTGGACCCCGCCGAGCGAGAAGAAGTCGATGATCACCGAGCACCATGTGCACCTCAACAACGCGCACAAGACGCCGCAATTCTGGCTGATCTGGTGGGTGCTCTGCTTGAATGTCTCGGCGGGTATCGGTGTGATCGGCATGGCTTCGCCCATGCTCCAGGAAATTTTCGCCGGCAAGTTGATCGGGCATCCGGAGCTGACGTTCAGCCAGCTTTCGGTCGAACAGAAGGCATCGATCGCGGCGATCGCCGCCGGCTTCGCCGGCCTGCTGTCGCTGTTCAATATCGGCGGCCGGTTCTTCTGGGCGTCGATGTCGGACCTCATGGGGCGCAAGAACACCTACTACACGTTTTTCATCCTCGGCATCTTGCTCTACGCGCTGGCGCCCACCTTCGCGGCGATGGGCTCGAAACTGCTGTTCGTGCTCGGGTTCGGCATCATCCTGTCGATGTACGGCGGCGGCTTCGCGACGGTGCCGGCCTATCTTGCCGACATGTTCGGAACCCAGTTCGTCGGCGCCATCCATGGCCGGTTGCTGACGGCATGGTCGACTGCCGGCATCATCGGTCCGGTCGTGGTCAACTACATCCGCGAGTTCCAGCTCGCGGCCGGCGTGCCGCGTGATCAGCTCTACAACACGACGATGTACATCCTGTGTGCCATGCTGATCGCCGGTTTGATTTGCAACTACCTGATCAAGCCGGTCGATCCGAAATGGAACATGAGCCACGAAGAGGTGGCCCGCCTGCAGGCGGCCAGTGCGAAGAGCGAGGCGTCGGTCCAGCACGGCTCGTTCGGCATCGGCAAGGGCGGTCTGGATGCCAATGCGGCGCTGTTCTGGGCCTTTGTTGGCGTGCCGCTCGCTTGGGGCGTCTGGAAGACGCTGGAGAGCGCGGTCAAGATCTTCTGATCGCACGTTCATCGCGGCGGGAGCGCACCATGCGCGCTCCCGCCGCTCATTTCGATTGTTTCAAAACTACCCCTGGGGGAATTCGATGGTTCGTAAGCTCGTTTGTGCAGCCGCCGTGCTGCTCGTCGCCGGCGCCCTGCAATCCGCATCCGCACAGACTGCCGCGCCACCGGCTGCAACGCCGCCCGCCGCGACCGAGGCCAAGCCCGGCAAGATCAAGCTGACCGCGCAGAAGCTCAAGGACATGAAGGCCAAGTGGAGCGCCAACAAGTCGAAGCTCAGGGAGTGCCGCAAGGACGTGAAGGCCAAGGGCCTCGCGGGCGACGAGCGCTGGTTCTATATCGAGGAGTGCATGGGCAAAAGCTGACCCGTCAGCATCGGGGCGTTGAGGGGTTACCCGTGGTCCCGGAGCGGGAGCTCGATACGATTTCGCTATCGCAGCATGGGAAGCCTTTATTGAACTCCAGACCAATTCAGGCTTCGTTCTATCGATTGGCGCGTTGGACCAACGCAAGGTCGTGTCCGGGCAGCGATCCCAGGGCTGCTCTTGGGCTGCGCTTAACCGCTTCCGCGAGCATGATAATTTGCTTGGCATCTGGCATGCCAGGGGCTAAGACTGGAGCCGTTCTAAAAGACGAGATCGAGACGAATCGATGAGCCACGACGACGTGCACAAGGTCCGCCCGTTCGAGCATCCCGGTGAGGGACGCAAGCGAGCCAAGGCCACGCCCAAGGGGCGGCAGGTCGATCCCACCGCCGCGCACGAGATCGAGCAGCTGCTCGGCGACAGGCCGCGGCGGCGTGATCTCCTGATCGAATATCTGCACCTGATCCAGGACAGATATCATCAGATCTCGGCCGCGCATCTGGCCGCGCTCGCCGACGAGATGAAGCTCGCCTTCGCCGAGGTGTTCGAGACCGCGACGTTCTACGCGCATTTCGACGTGGTGAAGGAAGGCGAGCCGGATATCGCCCCGCTGACGATCCGCGTCTGCGATTCTATCACCTGCGCGATGCTCGGGGCCGAGAAGCTGCTCGAGGATTTGCAGAGCTCATCGGGTCCTGGTATCCGCGTCGTCCGCGCGCCCTGCGTCGGCCGCTGCGACACCGCGCCAGCCGCGGAAGTCGGCCACAACTTCGTCGATCATGCGACCGTCGCCAATGTGATGGCGGCCGCGAAGGCCGGCGACACCCACGCGCATCTGCCCAAATATGTCGACTACGACGCTTATGTCACGGGTGGCGGCTACAAGCTGCTCAATCGCGTGCGCTCCGGCGAGTTGTCGAAGGACGATCTCTTGAAGGGGCTCGACGACGCCTCGCTGCGTGGCCTTGGCGGCGCCGGCTTCCCGACGGGACGCAAATGGCGCGCCGTGCTCGGCGAGCCCGGTCCGCGGCTGATGGCGATCAACGGCGACGAGGGCGAACCCGGCACGTTCAAGGACCGCGTCTATCTCGAAAGCGATCCGCATCGCTTCATCGAGGGCATGCTGATCGGCGCGCATGTGGTGCAGGCCTCCGATGTCTACATCTATCTGCGCGACGAATATCCGGCCTCGCGCGAGATTCTGGAGCGCGAGATCGCAAAGCTCCCGCCGGGTGGCCCGACGCTGCACATGCGCCGCGGTGCCGGCGCCTATATCTGTGGCGAGGAATCCTCGCTGCTCGAAAGCATCGAGGGCAAGCGTGGCCTGCCCCGGCACAAGCCGCCTTACCCGTTCCAGGTCGGCCTGTTCGGCCTGCCGACGCTGATCAACAACATCGAGACGCTGTGGTGGGTGCGCGACATCGTCGAGAAGGGTGCCGACTGGTGGAAGGGCCATGGCCGCCACGAGCGTCATGGCCTGCGCAGCTTCTCGGTCTCGGGCCGCGTCAAGAATCCCGGCATGAAGCTCGCACCCGCGGGCATCACCGTGCGCGAGCTGATCGACGAATATTGCGGCGGCATGGCCGATGGCCATCAATTCTATGCGTACCTGCCGGGCGGCGCGTCCGGCGGCATCCTGCCGGCGTCGATGGACGACATCCCGCTCGATTTCGGCACGCTGGAAAAATACGGCTGCTTCATCGGGTCGGCCGCGATCGTGATCCTGTCGCAAAAGGACAGCGTGCGTGCGGCCGCATTGAACCTGATGAAGTTCTTCGAGGACGAGAGCTGCGGCCAGTGCACGCCGTGCCGCGTCGGAACCCAGAAGGCGGCGCTGCTGATGCAGAAGCCGGTCTGGAACCGCGCTCTTCTGGAAGAATTGAGCCAGGCGATGCGCGATGCCTCGATCTGCGGGCTTGGACAGGCGGCATCGAATCCGCTGGCCACCGTGATCAAATATTTCCCTGACGAGTTCAAGGAAGCGGCCGAATGACCAAGATTACCTTCGAGCTCGACGGCAAGCAGGTCGAAGCCAATCCCGGCGAGACGATCTGGCAAGTCGCAAAACGCCAGGGCCGCGAGATCCCGCATCTGTGCTATTCACCGGCGCCCGATTATCGGCCTGACGGCAATTGCCGTGCCTGCATGGTCGAGATCGAGGGCGAGCGCGTGCTCGCTGCATCCTGCAAGCGCACGCCGTCGGTCGGCATGAAGGTGAAGTCCGAATCCGCGCGCGCGGTGTCGGCGCAGAAGATGGTGATGGAGCTGCTCGTCGCCGACCAGCCGGCGCGCGAGACCAGCCACGATCCGGATTCGAAATTCTGGCACTGGGCCGAGACGACAGGCGTCACCGAGAGCCGCTTCCCCGCCGCCGAGCGCTGGGAAACCGACGCCAGCCATCCGGCGATGCGCGTCAACCTCGATGCCTGCATCCAGTGCGGCCTGTGCGTACGCGCCTGCCGTGAGGTCCAGGTCAACGACGTCATCGGCATGGCTTACCGCAACCATGGCTCGAAGATCGTGTTCGACTTCGACGATCCCATGGGCGAATCCACCTGCGTCGCCTGCGGCGAATGCGTGCAGGCTTGCCCGACCGGCGCGTTGATGCCGGCCGTGATGCTCGACGACAAGCAGACCCGCGTCACCTATGCCGACAAGAAGGTGGATTCGCTCTGTCCGTTCTGCGGCGTCGGCTGCCAGGTGACTTACGAGGTCAAGGACGAGAAGGTGATCTACGCCGAGGGCCGCGACGGCCCCGCCAATCGCAACCGTCTCTGTGTCAAGGGCCGCTTCGGCTTCGACTACATCCACCACCCGCATCGCCTGACCAAGCCGCTGGTGCGGCTGGG
>NZ_AJQF01000311.1:0-10317 GCF_000261705.1 Bradyrhizobium genomosp. III
GAAGCGAGCTGGGAGGAAGCGCTCGACATCGCCGCCAAGGGTCTCGTCAAGATCCGCGACGAGAAGGGCGTGAAGGCGCTGGCCGGCTTCGGCTCGGCCAAGGGCTCGAACGAAGAGGCTTATCTGTTCCAGAAGCTGGTGCGTACCGGCTTCGGCTCCAACAACGTCGACCATTGCACCCGTCTGTGCCACGCCTCGTCGGTGGCGGCGCTGTTCGAAGGCCTGAGCTCGGGCGCGGTGTCGGCGCCATTCTCGGCCGCGATGGATGCCGAGGTCATCATCGTGATCGGAGCCAACCCGACCGTGAACCATCCGGTCGCCGCGACCTTCATCAAGAACGCAGTCAAGCAGAACGGCGCAAAGCTGTTCGTGATGGATCCGCGCCGGCAGACGCTGTCGCGTCACGCGACCAAGCATCTGCAGTTCAAGCCCGGCTCCGACGTTGCGATGCTGAACGCGATGATCAACACGATCATCACCGAAGGGCTGACCGACGACCAGTACATCGCCGGCTACACCGAGGGGTTCGAGGACCTCAAGGAGAAGATCAAGGAGTTCACGCCGGAGAAGATGGAGGCGATCTGCGGCATCCCGGCGCAGACTCTGCGCGAGGTGGCGCGAACCTATGCGCGGGCAAAATCGTCGATCATTTTCTGGGGCATGGGCATCAGCCAGCACGTCCACGGCACCGACAATGCGCGCTGCCTGATAGCACTGGCGCTGATCACCGGCCAGGTCGGCCGTCCCGGCACCGGCCTGCATCCGCTGCGCGGCCAGAACAACGTGCAGGGCGCATCCGACGCCGGCCTGATCCCGATGTTCCTGCCGGACTATCAGCCGGTCGGCCGCGACGATCTGCGCGGCAGCTTCGAAAAGCTGTGGCAGCAGGATCTCGATCCCGTCCGCGGCCTGACCGTAGTCGAGATCATGAACGCGATCCACGCCGGCGAGATCACGGGCATGTATATCGAGGGCGAGAATCCCGCGATGTCCGATCCCGATCTGCAGCATGCGCGCCAGGCGCTCGCGATGCTCGACCATCTCGTGGTGCAGGACCTCTTCGTCACCGAGACCGCATTCCATGCCGACGTCATCCTGCCGGCCTCGGCGTTCGCCGAGAAGGACGGCTCCTTCACCAACACCGATCGGCGCGTGCAGCTCGCCCGCCAGGTGATCAAGCCGCCGGGCGATGCGCGACAGGATCTCTGGATCATCCAGGAGATCGGCAAGCGCATGGGCCTGCCCTGGAATTATGCCGGTCCCGGCGAGGTCTTCACCGAGATGGCAGAGCTCATGCCGTCGCTGAAGAACATCACCTGGGAGCGGCTGGTGCGCGAAGGCGCGGTGACCTATCCGGTCGACGCTCCGGACCAGCCCGGCAACGAGATCATCTTCACCACGGGCTTCCCGACCGCGAGCGGCCGCGGCAAGATCGTGCCGGCCAAGGTCATTCCGCCCGACGAGATCCCGGACGCCGAATATCCGATGGTGCTGTCGACCGGCCGCGTGCTGGAGCACTGGCACACCGGCTCGATGACCCGCCGCGCCCAGGTGCTGGACCAGATCGAGCCCGAGGCGGTCGCGTTCATGTCGCCGAAGGACATGCACAAGAAGAAGCTGGTGCCGGGCGATTTCATTCGCCTGGAGACCCGCCGCGGCGCCGTCGAGGTCAAGGTCCGCTCCGACCGCGACGTGCCGGAGAACATGGTGTTCATGCCGTTCTGCTACGCGGAGGCGGCGGCGAACCTGTTGACCAACCCGGCGCTCGATCCGTTCGGCAAGATCCCGGAATTCAAGTTCTGCGCGGCCAGAGCCGAACGCGCGGAGATGCGGGACGCGGCGGAGTAGGGTTCGGTATTCGTTTGGCGGCGCGTTGCTGCCAAACCATCGGTGTCGTCCTGGCGAAAGCCAGGACCCATACCGCGTGATCCATCGATTGCAGACGGTCGCAGTACCGCGCACCACTAATCTTCGCCAAATTCCTCCCTGGGGTAATGGGTCCTGGCTTTCGCCAGGACGACGGCTGAGAGCGTGGAGTTCGACTTCGTTCTCCGCCGCACCGGTGCTACACATCGCCCATGTCCAAAGCCACCCCAGCCACCCGTGCGCTTGAAGCCGCCGGTGTTGCCTTCACCGTCCACGCCTACGACTACGATCCTGACGCCGAGAGCATCGGCCTTCAGGCGGCCGCCGCGCTCGGTGAGAACCCCGCGCGCGTCTTGAAGACGCTGATGGCGCTGGTGGACGGCAAGCCGGTCTGCGTGATCGTTCCGTCCGACCAGGAGATCTCCATGAAGAAGCTTGCTGCCGCTGCCGGCGGCAAGTCGGCGCAGATGATGAAGCCGCCCGAGGCCGAGCGCGTCACCGGCTACAAGGTTGGCGGCATCAGCCCGTTCGGTCAGCGCAAGCCCGTGCGCACCGTGATCGAACAGAGCGCGCTCGGGCATGATCAGGTCTATCTCAACGGCGGCCAGCGCGGTTTGCAGGTGCGGCTGAGGCCGGCCGATGTGCGGGACGCGTTGAAGGCGGTCGTTGTCGACGTCGTGGCCTGAGCGTCACGCGCTTACTGCTTCTGCAACAGCTTCAGCCGGCAGCGCAGCGCCTCGCGGATGTGCGCGCGCGCAAGCTGCTCCGCTTTGTCGCCGTTGCGGGCCGCGATGGCGTCGATCATTGCCTGGTGCTCGCCGTGGCTGGACGAGGGGCGGCCGGTTACGGTGAAGGTGGTCGGGCCGAGCAGGGCGATCCAGTCCTGCAATTCCCGCGAAGCGTTGTCGAGATAGCGGTTGCGCGCCGCCCGGCAGATGGCCTCGTGGAAGCTGCGATTGAGCCTTGCCATCTCGGCCGCGTCTGCTGCGGGAGTTTCGACAAAAGCCTGCTCGATGTCGTGGAGCGCATCGACCTCGGGCGCCGAAGCGTATTCGGCGGCGAGGCGCGCCGCGGCACCTTCCATGATCTCGCGCATGGCGTAGAGCTCGAGCACTTCCGAGATGTCGAGATTGCGCACGATCAGCCCGCGGCCGCCGGCGGGCTCGACGAAACCGCGCGCGGCGAGCCGGCCGAGCGCTTCGCGCACCGGGGTGCGGCTGACCTTGAGCCGCTGCGCGACCTCTTCCTCGCGCAGGCGGTCGCCGGCGCGGTAGCTGCCGGCCTGGAGCGCCTCGCACAGCGAGCGGAAAACAGCTTTGCCAAGGGCAACGCCGCCGCCGCGCGCGATCGATCCGCCTGTCTTTGCCGGACGCCTCGCCATGTTCCCTCGAAGCAAGGCGCATCCTGCCCATGCAGAGATGACGCTTGCGGGGTCTCTGTATATCTTTGTATACAAAAGTACGCAATGGTGGTGCCGGTTGACCGGGGCCGCCGGCGGATAGAATGTCTCAACTTCGTCGCATCGGGCGGACGGCATGAGCAGCAAATACGACGTGCTGGTGATCGGCGGCGGCAACGCGGCGCTGTGCGCGGCGATCGCGGCGCGGCGCGGCGGTGCCTCGGTGCTGGTGCTCGAAGGCGCGCCGAAATTCTATCGCGGCGGCAATACCCGCCACACCCGCAACATGCGTTGCGCTCATGATGCGGCAACCGAAATTCTGACCGGCCCCTATACCGAAGAGGAATTCTGGGAAGACCTGCTGCGTGTCACCGGCGGGCAAACGGATGAAGTGCTCGCGCGCCACATGATCCGAGAGTCCAAGGATATCCCGAACTGGATCGTGGAGCAGGGCGTGCGCTGGCAACCCTCGCTCGGCGGCACGCTGAGCCTCGGCCGTACCAATTCGTTCTTCCTCGGCGGGGGCCGCGCGATGTTGAATGCGCTCTATCTCACTGCCGAGCGGCTCGGTGTCGACGTCGAATACGATGCCGAGGTCACCGACCTCGTGATCGAGGATGGCATGTTCCTGGCTGCACGCCTCAAGCGGCCGATCAGGGGCGAGACCGAGATCCGGGCGACCTCGCTGGTCGCCGCGGCCGGCGGGTTCGAGGCCAACATCGAATGGCTCAAGCAATATTGGGGCGAGGCTGCCGACAATTTCCTGATCCGTGGCACGCCCTATAATCGTGGCTCGATCCTCAAGATGCTGCTCGACAAGGGTGTGCAGGAGGTTGGTGATCCCACCCAGTGCCATGCGGTCGCGATCGATGCCCGCGCACCGAAATTCGACGGCGGCATCATCACGCGCCACGACTCCGTCGTGTTCGGCATCGTCGTGAACAAGCACGCGCAGCGCTTCTACGACGAGGGCGAGGACATCTGGCCGAAGCGCTACGCCATCTGGGGCCGGCTGGTCGCGGCGCAGCCCGACCAGATCGCCTACATCATCTTCGACTCCACCGTGGTCACCAGCTTCATGCCGACGCTGTTTCCGCCGATCACCGGACAGACGGTGGCCGAACTCGCCGGCAAGCTGGAGCTCGACCCGGCGGCGCTGGAAAAGACCGTCGCCGAGTTCAACGCCGCGGTGCGCCCCGGCACCTTCGACCACACGATTCTGGATGACTGCGTGACCGAAGGCATCACGCCGCCCAAGACGCACTGGGCGCGCAAGATCGAGACGCCGCCTTATCTCGCTTATCCGGTGCGGCCCGGCATCACCTTCACCTATCTCGGCACCCGCGTGAACAAAGAGGCGCGCATGCTGATGGCTGATGGCCAGCCTTCAGGCAACATGTTCGCGGCCGGCGAGATCATGGCCGGCAACGTGCTCGGCAAGGGCTATGCAGCCGGCATGGGCATGACCATCGGCAGCGTGTTCGGACGGATCGCGGGACGGGAAGCGGCGCGCCACGCCAAGAACTAAAGAAAAGACTTAAGGGAGGAACCATGTCGCGCCTTGCCATTGCTTCGATCACGGCGCTGCTGACCGTCGGGCACGCCTACGCCGCCGAGCCGATCACCCTGCGCGACATGGGTTCGTTCCACGTCGGCGGGCGTCTCGTCGAAATCTCCGGCAAGCCGGTGAAGGAGGTGGTGTTCACGCCCGGCGGCGTGCCGGCCAAGGTCGATCCCAATGGCACGTATCAGGTCGAGCAGATGTACGTGCAGTATTTCCTGCCCGCGAACGAGAAGGGTGCCTATCCGCTGCTGATGTGGCATGGCGGCGGACTGACCGGCGTCACCTACGAGACCACGCCCGACGGACGCGAAGGCTGGCTGAACTATTTCCTGCGCAAGGGGTGGGCGGTTTATAATTCCGACGCGGTGGAGCGCGGGCGCGCTGGCTGGGCGCAATACCCCGACATATTCAAGAGCGAGCCGGTCTTCCTCACCACCGCCAATCCGTTCGAACGTTTCCGCATCGGCGAAGGGCTAAACTCCTACGATGCCGATCCCGCCAAGCGAAAGCTGTTACCGGGCAACCAGTTTCCCGTCGAGGGCTACGAGAATTTCGTCAAGCAGAACGTGCCGCGCTGGACAACGACGGATGATGCGATCGTCGCTGCCTATATCGCCGAGATCGATCGCGTCGGCCCGTCCGTGATCTTGTTCCACAGCCAGGCCGGCAGCTTCGGCTTCAAGGTCGCACAAGCTCGGCCTGACAAGGTCAAGGCGCTGATCGCGATCGAGCCGGCCGGCATTGGCGATCCCGCCAAGGCGGATGTGCTGAAGAACATCCCGACGCTCATCATCTATGGCGATTATATCGAGCGCGATTCACGCTGGCCCAAGATCCGCGCCAACGGCATCGCCTTTGCCGACGCCATCAAGGCTGCCGGCGGCAGCGTCGACATCGTCGATCTCCCGCAGGCGGGCATCAAGGGCAATTCGCATATGGTGATGATGGACAAGAACAACCTCCAGGTCGCGGGCCTGATTCAGAAATGGCTCGAGACAAAGGGCCTAACGAAGTAAAGCCATGCACGGAACCAGAATCCTGGACGAGGCCGACCGTCTGATGACGGTCTGCAATTCCTGCCGCTACTGCGAGGGGCTGTGCGCGGTATTTCCCGCCATGGAAATGCGCCGCGCCTTCTCCGACGGCGACCTCAACTATCTCGCCAATCTCTGCCATTCCTGCGGCGCCTGCTACGTCGATTGCCAGTTCTCGCCGCCGCATGAGTTCAACGTCAACGTTCCCGGAACGCTCGCGATCTCGCGGGCCGAGTCCTATGCCGCCTATGCCTGGCCGGGCGCGATGTCCGGCGCTTTCGCCCGCAACGGTCTGGTCATCAGCATCGTCGCTGCGCTCAGCATGGCGGCCTTCATCCTCGGCTTCGCCGCCCTGAACGACGGCAGCGTGCTTTTCGGCGTGCACAGCGGTCCCGGCGCGTTCTACAGACTGATGCCGCACAACACGATGGCAGCGCTGTTCAGCGCCGCGTTCCTCTATGCGATCCTCGCGCTCGTGATGAGCGTGCGCGCTTTCTGGCGCGACATCGGTGGACCGATCCGCGGCCGCGCCGATGGGGGCTCGATCTTCCAGGCGATCCGCGATGCGGGCGAGCTGCGCTATCTCCATGGCGGCGGTGTCGGCTGCTACAACGAGGACGACAAGCCGACCGACCGGCGCAAGCTGTATCACCACCTGACCTTCTACGGCTTCCTGCTGTGCTTTGCGGCGACGTCGGTGGCCACGCTGTATCACTATCTGCTCGGCCGCGAGGCGCCGTATCCATGGTGGGACCTGCCCGTGGTGCTGGGCGCGCTCGGCGGAATCGGTCTGATCATCGGCCCGGTCGGTCTGTTCACGGCCAGGATGCGGCGCGATCCGGCGTTGCTCGACGAGAACCGCTACGGCATGGATGTCGGCTTCATCGCCATGCTGTTCCTGACCGGCCTCACCGGCATGCTGCTGCTCATCTTGCGCGAGACGGCCGCGATGGGGCCGCTGCTGGCGCTGCACCTCGGCGCGGTGTTCGCACTGTTCGTCACCATGCCCTATGGCAAGTTCGTGCACGGCATCTACCGCTTCGCGGCGCTGGTGCGTTACGCGCAGGAGCGTCGCGGCGAAGCCGGCTCTTGAGGGGCGTGCAGGGCTGACGTATCTCTTGGCCGTTCGCGCGCTGCGCGAATCGCTTGGGGAGCCCGTGCTCATGTACATGTTCCTGCCTTTTCTGCTGGCGCTCGCAGGCTGCGCCAGCGTCTGGCGCTCGCGCGCGGGGCTGAGCTATGCGCTCTGGAGTGCAACGCTCCTCGTCACCGTCGCATGGTTCTTCCACCACGCGACCGACCCGCTGAAATTCTCGTTCTGATGGTGTCGAGATGAATCCTGTAGAGACGAGCGAGCAACAGCCGGTCGGCGCGATCCTGAACATGCTTGGGTTGCTCGGGATCTCGCTGATCTTGACCGTCGCATTCTTCTATCAGCTTGCGCTCGGTGAGCTACCCTGTCCGCTGTGCTTGCTGCAGCGGGCCGGGTTCATCGCGATTGGCATGGGATTCCTGTTCAACATGCGCCTGGGTGAACGTCCATCCCACTACGCGATGATCCTCCTGGCCAGCCTCGTCACCGGCTTCATCTCGATGCGGCAGGTGTCGCTGCATCTGGCGCCTGGCGATCCTGGATACGGCTCGGCGCTGTTGGGCTTGCATTTCTACACCTGGGCGCTGATCGCGGCCGTCGGCGTCATATGCTATGTCGCGCTCGTCTTCGTCTTGAAGGATGTGACCGGCAAGCGAGACGGGAATGCGCCCCCGAGCGGACCGGCGTCGAACGCGGTCTTCGCGATCTTTGCGTTGCTGGTTGCCGCAAATCTCCTGTCCACCGTGCTCGAATGTGGAGCGGGACAGTGCGA
Organism: Bradyrhizobium genomosp. III; assembly: GCF_000261705.1. Lineage (NCBI taxonomy): Bacteria > Pseudomonadati > Pseudomonadota > Alphaproteobacteria > Hyphomicrobiales > Nitrobacteraceae > Bradyrhizobium > Bradyrhizobium genomosp. III. The sequence continues at coordinate 7,729 of NZ_AJQF01000311.1, forward strand.
TGACAACCCGGTTCGGTATCTCTTGCTCAGGTGAGCGGCGCGGTGCGGAAACGCCCATCGCGCAGGAAGGCGATGGTCTGCTCGATTGCGGCGGCGTGACGCGGAAGCCCGGTATGAGACGCCTTCGCGACGACATGGTCGGTCATGCCAGCCAGCATCGCGCTCTGCACCGACACCCGCCCGTCATTCGGTTTCGGCAGAACAAGGAGGCCGGCGACGGGATCGATGAAGCGGTTTCCGGCGATCACGCCAACGGGGTAGTCCACGGTGGGCAGGGCGCGGATCGCAGTCGTAAGTTCAAGTCCAGCCGGGCCGTAGAACGTGCGGTAGAGGCGGGATCCGCTGAGGAGATCGGCGACCTCGCTGCCGCTGTTCGGCGTGCCCAGCATCACGACGCGGCCAAGCCGGGCCGGCCGGTGTTTTGCGATATAGGCGCGCGCGACGAGGCCGCCCATCGAATGCGCGACGAAATGCAGCGGCGCGTCGCGTTCGGCGAAACCGGAGATCGCGGGGTGAATGTCGTCTGCAAGGGCCGCGATCGCCTTCTTGCGGCTGGGATAGTCGATGTTGAGCGTCGCAAAGCCGCTCGCCTGGAGTGCCCGTTCCAGCTTCCTCAGGGATGCCGAGGTTCGCGCGATGCCGTGAAGCAGAACCACTCCCGGGCATCGCGCGTCGCCTGATTGAGGCGCCTCGCGCATCTGTCTTACGCTACCTCGCGCTCCGGCGAGGACGCCTGCTCGCGGGCCATCGTGGTTGCGGTGACGTAGTCGGTCTTGCCGGTGCCGAGCAGCGGCACCTTGTCGACCACCATGATCGCCGCAGGAACGGTCAGCTCGGATGCGCCGATTGCTTTGGCCTGGCCCTGCATCGCGCTGCGCTCGGCGGTCTTCTCCGTCGTCAGCAGCACGATGCGCTCGCCCTTGCGCTGGTCGGGGATCGACACGGCAACTGATGCAGCTTGCGGCCACAACGTCGCGGCGATGCTCTCGACTGCCGACAGCGACACCATTTCGCCGGCAATCTTGGCAAAGCGCTTGGCGCGTCCCTTGATGGTGATGAAGCCGGCCGCGTCGATCGCGACGATGTCGCCGGTGTCGTGCCAGCCTTCGGGAAGTACTTCGAGCACGCCGGGATTCTCGGCCCGCAAGTAACCGAGCATCACGTTCGGCCCGCGCACCGAGAGCCGTCCACCTTCCTCGATGCCGGGGACCGGGTCGAGACGGCTTTCCATCAGCGGCGAGAGGCGGCCGACGGTGCCGGGGCGGTTGGCCATCGGCGTGTTCATCGCCAGCACCGGCGCAGTCTCGGTGACGCCGTAGCCTTCGAGGATGCGGATGCCGTAGCGTTCCATGAACACCTGCCGCGTGCGGTCCTTGACCGCCTCGGCGCCGGCGATCACGAGGCGCAGGGTGCGGAAGTCGTAGGCATGCGCCGAGCGGGCATAGCCGGTGAGGAACGTATCGGTGCCGAACAGGATGGTGGCGCCGGTCTGGTAGATGAGCTCGGGCACGATCCGGTAGTGCAGCGGCGAGGGGTACATGTAGATCGGAATGCCCGCGAGCATCGGCATCATCATCCCGCCGGTCAGCCCGAACGAGTGGAACACCGGCAGCACGTTGAACACCTTGTCATTGGCGTTGGCATCGACCCGCGCCAGCGCCTGCGCCGCGTTGGCGAGGATGTTGCGGTGGGACAGCACCACGCCCTTGGGCGTTCCTTCTGAACCCGACGTGAACAGCACGACGGCGGGGTCGGTTGCCTGGCGGGCGACGCGCGGCGCGGTGCCGGCGAGCAGGCCCTTGATCTTGTCGGCCGTCCCGATCGAGGCGCGGACGTCCTCGAGATAGACGACCCGGGCTTCCGCGGAGATCGCAGCCATCAGCTTGTCGAGCTTGCCCTTCTCGATGAAGGCCTTCGATGTCAGCACGGTCTTGACCTCTGCGGCCTTCATGGCGGCGAGGACGTTGACCGGGCCGGCCGAGAAGTTGAGCATCGCCGGGACCCGGCCGATGTTCTGCAGCGCCATGAAGACGACGGCGACGCCCGCCGAATTCGGCAGCAACACGCCGACATTCTCGCCCACGGCGGTACCGGTCTCCAGCTTCCGGCTCAAGACCTGAGCGCCAAGGATCAGCTTGCGATAGGTCAGCTTGGTGCCGAGCGCGTCCTCGATAATGACCTTACCGGTGTCGCGATCGCGATAGGCGTGTCCGAGCGCCTCGAACAGCGAGTGATCGAGCATGGCGTTCTTGACGAGAGCATCGATCATCACGTCCTGAAGCGCGGCGCCGGCGGCATTGCGGCGTGCCTTGCCCTTCAGCGCCGGATCGACCGGAAGCTTGACGGGCGGCAGGATAGTGACCGTCACCCGCGGAAACCACGAGCGCTTGATCTGGCTAGAGTTGAGGTAGCTGAGATGCGAGCGCTGCGCGCCTTCGATGCGAACCGGCACGACCACCGCATCGGCCTTGTCCGCGATCATCGCGGTGCCGTCATAGACCTTCATCAGCGAGCCCGAGACAGTGATACGTCCTTCCGGAAAGATCACCACCGGCTCGCCGGCGGCGACCAGCTTGATCAGGTCGCGCG
>NZ_AJQF01000312.1:0-318 GCF_000261705.1 Bradyrhizobium genomosp. III
AGTGCTTGACGACGCGCAGGAACGGCTTGGCCCACCAGGCCTTGGCGATGCCGGTATCCACCGCGAAGCTCGCGTCGATCGGCAGCACGGCGTGGAGCAGCGGGCCATCGATCAGGCTGACATGGTTGGGCGCGATCAGCATGCGCGTGCCGGCAGGCGGCAGGTTCTCGAGGCCGCGAACCTCAGTGCGGAACAGTGCGCGGAACAGCAGCCCGCCGAAATCGCGCACGCCTTCCTTGCCCCATTTCGTCAGCACGAACCACACCGCGCCGAAGCTCGCGACGCCGAGCCCGAAGAAGATCCAGCCGATGTGGAGGC
>NZ_AJQF01000313.1:0-20140 GCF_000261705.1 Bradyrhizobium genomosp. III
GCCGACCACCATGAAGGCGGCCTGCAGTACGTTGCCGGCGGCGATGATGCGGGCGCGCTCGGATGGTGCCGACCAGGCCTGGACCGCGGCGAAGGAGGGAACGACGAACAGGCCGCCGCCGAATGCGAAGGCGACGAAGTCGACGAGCATACGCAGGCCTGCGAACGAGGTCGCGAAACCGGCCGCGGTGATGTCCTGGCCCTTGGCGGTCACGCCGATGGCCCAGGCGAGATCGAGGCCGGCAAACCCCATGATGATGGCGCCGATCGGCACCAGCGCGAGATTCGGGCGAACGTGGCTGAGGCTCGCGGCAAACAGCGAGCCGATGGCGATGCCGATCGCGAAGATCGCAAGGCACAGCGTCACCACGCCCTCGGTGCCGCCAACGACATCCTTGACCAGCGCCGGCAGCAGCGACAGCACGATCGCGCCGACCAGCCAGAACCAGGAGACGATCACCGTGCCGTCCCACAGCCGATGGTCGGCATGCAGGGTCTTGAGAAGGCCCACCGTCGAGGTCCAGGGATTGGCATCGACCGGCAGGTCAGGCGCAGACGGCGTCGTCTGCGGAATGCGTGAGGCGAAGGCCCATGACAACAAGGCCAGCACGACCACGGCGGATGCGACCCAGCCCATATGCGCGGATCCCGCCACGAACTGGCCGCCGGCGACGGTGCCGAGCAGGATCGCCATGAAGGTCGCGCCTTCGACGAGCGCGTTGCCGGTCGCGAGCTCGCCGAGCTCGAGCTGATCCGGCAGCATGGAATATTTCACGGGTCCGAACAGCGCGGCGATGATGCCGAACAGGGCGAGCGCCGCGAACAGCAGCGGCACCGAGTGCAGAAAGAAGCCGGCGGCGGCAAAGGCCGCGGCGAAGATCTCGGCGAATTTGAGCCGCCTTGCGACGACGGATTTGACGTATTTGTCGGCGAGCTGGCCGCCGAGCCCGGACAGGATGAAATAGGGGAAGATGAAGACGGCGCCTGCCACCGTCACCAGCGCATCGCCGTGGCCGGTTGCGGCACTGTAAAGCAGGATGATGACGAGCGCGTTCTTGAGCACGTTGTCATTGAGCGCCGAGAAGAATTGCGCCCAGAACAGTGGGGCAAAGCGCCGTGACGACATCAATTCCCTGATCATGACTAGTCCTGTTTTGGAAAGGCAGAATGAGGTTCGTTACGTTGTCTTTGAAGCGTCACGACCGGAAGGGGAGGGGACGAACGATTGCGGGCACTGATCGCCGCCTGCCTTGTCCCCTCGATCCCTCTGATCCTGTTGGTCTCCAGGCGGTGTCGTTAGGTTCGCAAAATATCTGGGCGCCCTCACGGGGTATGCGCCGAGCGATGAGGAAAAGCTGAACCGCGTCACTGAAGTCTGGCGAGATCGGCCGCGAACATCGGGACATGGTAAGTCCTTCCTTGCAACCAGTTCTTGCATTCGAGCCGGCCCGCGTGTGCAGGTCGCGTGCGCCTCAGGTGAGATGGGCGAGGTGACGAAAGGGCGAGAGGCGGCGGAGCAGGCTGAATCGGCGGCCCTCTTGACGGGCGCGCGTGCGGCTGGCCCGCCACATCCGGAAGGTCGCGCGGCGTTCGGCAAGCACGCCGGCAATGTCGCAGGCATTTGCGATGCGATCGATCGGCGTCATGGCGAACCGCAGCAGGGCGCGGCCAAGGCCAGTCACCAGGGCGGTGGCGTCGTCGACGAAGGTGGCGGCGATATCAACAGCGAGGGTTTGCATTTTGGTCGTCTCCAGGTTAGTTTGAACAATGTTCACATGAGTAGCTCGAAAATGAACAATGTTCAAGAAGAATCGTTGCGGGATCAGAAAAAAAATCGGCGACGGCTCCAGATCCTGGAGATTGCCCGGGGGATTATCGCGACTAAAGGATTGAGATCGTTGAAGGTTCGGGATGTTGCCGAGGCCGCCGGCTGCTCCGTTGGCAGCGTCTACAACGAGTTCGGCGACTTCGACGGGGTCATCCTGACCGTCAATCGGGAGACCGTTCAGGCCCTCACGGCCCGGCTTCGCGGGGTTCCGGCCGAAGATCCTGTTCGCCAGCTCTACGGGCTTGCCGAGACCTATCTCGAATTCTTCGCGGAGCACGCCAATCTGCTGCGCTCGCTGTTCGAGCATCGGATGGAGGACGACCGTCCTTATCCCGACGACATCCTGCAGATGGTGATGGATGCTTTCGCGCTGATGCATCCGCCCCTGGTGCGGCTGCTACCGGATGCGGATGACGTGAAGATCGCGCTGTTGTCGCGCACCTTGTTTTCTGCCGTGCATGGCATCATCTCGCTCGGTCTCGAGGAGCGCATGGTGGCCGTGCCGCCGCAGATGCTGCGTCAGCAGGTCGAACAATTCATCGATGCGCATCTGGTGGGTCTCGGGATCGTGTCGCCGCGGTGACGACGGAGAGCGTCAGGCGCGCGCGACCTCGCGCGGTCGGGCTGCAACGACGATGACATCAGGTCTTCCGCCGTCGACCTGAACGCGGTTGCGTCCCTTTTCCTTGGCGCGATAGCAGGCGGCGTCCGCGCGCCGCATCGCGCCTTCGAGCGTGGTGCTGGCGTCGGCGATGCAGGTGACGCCGATGCTGGCGGTCACCGCAAAGTAGCGATCGTCCCAGGCGAAGCTGAACAGCTCGAGCGATCGCCGCAGCCGTTCGGCGATGTCGACCGCGTTCGCAGGCGAGCACTGTGGCAGGATCAGGCCGAATTCGTCGCCGCCCAGCCGGGCCACCAGGTCACGCGGATGCCGATCCTGTTGCAGGAGGCGGGAGACCTGGCAAAGCAGGCTGTCGCCGGCAAGGTGCCCGCAGCTGTCGTTGACGTTCTTGAATTGGTCGAGGTCGAGCAGGATCAGGCCCAGCGATCCCGCCGCGGCAACGTCCAGCTCGCTTTGCAGGCGCGCCTCGAAGGCGCGGCGGTTGGACAGCCCGGTCAGCCAGTCGTGCGATGCCTGCCACGCCAGGCGTTCCTTCTCGGCATGCAGGGCGTCTTCGAAGGCCTGCCGCTGCAGTACCAATCGCCTGGTGTGCCAGATCAGGAGCAGGATCAGCGTCACTGCGGTGACGATGTTGAGGCCGGTCAGCGTCAGCTTGATGGCGCGGGAGCCTTCGCCAAGCACGGTGGAGAACCGGTTGGCATGCACCGTGAACTGGGTGTTGAGCTCGGAGAGCCGCGACGACAGGAATTGCAGCCGGCTTGCGTCTCGAACAGGACCGTTCTCCCATTCGGACCGGATGACTTCGCCGAAGACGCTTAGTTCGAGCAGCATGGGGTCGGTGGCGGCCCACTCGCGGATCGCTTCCTGAAGGAAACTGACGCGATTGAAGTAGCGAAACAGCCAGATCAATCCCGCGACGTCATCGGGATGGTTGCCGCCTTGCAGGAAGCCGATGCGGGCGGCCTCGACGTCGATCGGATCGCGCTCGAGCGCCCAGCGCGCGAACTCGTCACCGATGGGAACGGCAAGCGAGGCCTGGTATTGCGTGAACTGGCTGGCATCGCCCGAATGCAAATAGAGATTGAGGAAATAGACGGCGTTCTTCTGCGAGCGCGACCACATCGCTTCGCCCGCGACGTAGGCGCGGACCGACGACATCACCTCGAGACTGAATCCCGCGATCGCCGCCTGGAGCACGACGACCATCACGAAAGGCGAGACGAGCTTGATGACATGAAGGAAGCTGTGTCCCTTCGTCGACGTCGCTGTTCTGCGAAACACCCTGCGTTCCCCAAATCGCGCAATGACCCCCAGCGGAGCGCTGCGCCTGCAACGCGAAGTAGAGGATATGGTTGCTTAACTCGGCCTGAAAGGCGGGGGAGACTGCATCGCAGGGTGAAAGCGCTGTGAAGCCGATATGCGCAGATCGCTTCAAATGCCGGTAAATCGGACAAAGCGGGGCATCGACGAACCAATGCCTCGCATTCGTCGTGCGCAGTTTACCCGATCGAGAGAGTCTCGACGGCGCCGTTAGACCAGCACCGGCTTGCGGACGCGGCCGGCGTCGCCGAACACGCGCAGATAACGCTCGATCTCCGAGGGCATGCCGGTCGCCTTTTCCGGATTGTCGGAGAGCTTGACGGCCGGCTGGCCATCGACCGACGACACCTTGCAGACCAGCGAGATCGGATCGAGATTGAACGAGCCGTCCGGCGGGCAGCCGACGAAGTCGTTGGTGAGGTTGGTGCCCCAGCCGAAGGAGAGCCGCACCCGGCCGGCGAAGTGGTGATAGGTCTCCTCGATCGAGCCGACATCCATGGCATCCGAAAAGACGAGCAGCTTGTCCTTGGGATTGCGCCCCTTCTTTTCCCACCAGGCGACGATCTCCTCGCCGGCCTGGATCGGCGGCGCGCTGTCGGGGCGGAAGCCGGTCCAGTCCGCGACCCATTCCGGCGCGTCGCGCAGGAAGGCCTTGGTGCCGAAGGCGTCGGGCAGCGCGATCAGCAAATTGCCGCCATAAGTCTGGCGCCACTGGTCGAGAATGCGATAGGGCGCCCAGCGCAACTCCTCGTCGTCCCTGGCAAGTGCCGCGGCGACCATCGGCAGCTCATGCGCGTTGGTGCCGATGGCTTCGAGATCATTATCCATCGCGAGCAGCACATTGGAGGTTCCGATGAAGGACGGACCGAGGCCTTCCTTCACCGCCTCCACGCACCAGCGCTGCCAGAGGAAGCCGTGACGGCGACGTGTGCCGAAGTCGGACAGACGCAGATTCTCCAGCTTGCGCAGCCGCTCCACCTTCGTCCACAGCTTGGCCTTGGCGCGGGCATAGAGCACGTCGAGCTCGAAGCGGCCGCGGCCCTTCATCGCAGCGCGCGAGCGCAGCTCGTTGAGAATCGCGAGCGCCGGGATCTCCCACATCGTGGTGTGGGTCCACGGTCCGTGGAAATGCAATTCGTACTGGCCCTCGACCTTGCGCAGCTCATACTCGGGGAGGCGGAATTCAGCCAGCCAGCGGATGAAGTCCGCCGAAAACATGTGGGTCTTGCCGTAGAAGGTGTTACCGGCCAGCCAGATCAGCTCCTTCTTCGTGAAGCGGATGGTGCGGGCATGGTCAAGCTGGGCCCGCAGCTCGCCCTCGTCGATGATCTCGGCGAGCCGCACGTGGCGCGAGCGGTTGATGACCGAGAAGGTCACCTGCTGGTTCGGGTAGGACTCCCGAATCATTTGCAACATCAATAGCTTGTAGAAGTCGGTATCAAGCAGGCTGCGGATGATGGGGTCCAGCCGCCAGCTGTGATTGTAGGTCCGGCTCGCAATATCGGTCACTGTCATGGGGGGATTTTAGCGCGGCGGCCCGCGCGCAACCAGTGGGTTTGGCGAGGGGTGGTCTTCCGAAAGGCGGTAACGGCGATCAGGCCTTGGCAGCCGTCGCTGCGACCGTCTCGAGCTGGCTCCTGACCCAACGATGAGCCGGATCTTTCTGATAGCGCTGGTGCCAGACCATGAACATCGGCAGCTCGGCCAGCGTCCGCGTGCGGGACGCCAGCGGTATGCGCGTTTGCGCGAAGCCGCGCATCACGCCGGATGCGAGCAGGCTCGGCATGCTCGCCAGCATCTGCGAGCCGCGCAAGAAGGACGGCACGCCGGAAAAGCTCGGCACCGAGATCGCGATGTCGCGGTGAAGACCGTTGGCCGCCAGCCGGCGGTCGAAGTCGAGCCGCTCATTGTCGGTATAGACGACGGTGATGTGGCGCGCGGCGAGATAGGCGCTGCGGCTGGCCGGCGCGGTGCGTGCCTTCCCATCGAAGTAACAGACGTAATGGTCCTGGAGCAGGCGCTTCTGCACGATGTCGATGCCGGACGGCGGCAGCGGCGTGATCAGGAGATCGCAGCGGTTCTCGCGCAGCATCGCGGGCGAAGGCGATTGCGAGGGGATCACGCGCAGGTTCAGGCTCTTCACCTGGCCGGCGACATGATCGAAGAACCGGGGCAGCAGCAGATCGCGCTGGAAGTCATTGGCGGCGACCGTCAGCGAGAGCTGCGCGCGTGGCGGCTCGAAGCTGACGCCGCCGGCAAAGCTCCGCATCTCGTCGATCAGTGCGCGCGCCTTCGCGGCCAACGCTTGCGCATGCGCAGTTGCGACGATGCCACGGCCGGATTTGGCGAACAGCGGATCGCCCGCGATTCGCCGCAGCTTGTTCAGGGCGTGGCTGACGGCGGACTGCGTCAGGCCGAGCCGGGTGGCGGCCGCCGTGACCGAGCCTTCCTCCAGCACGGCGAGGAACAGTTCGAGGGCGTGGCCGTCGAGGGCCAAATGATCGATTTCTTTCATGCAATATATTATAATCGATCTATTTATCTGTGGAATAGACCGGCCCCATGATCTCCCGACAAGCCGCGCGTCCGGACCCGGGCGCCCCAGGGAGAGACACGATGAATGCCCAGGCGCCAGTCTTGCGGGATCCCCGCCTCAACCGCTCCGAGCCCTTGACGCCGCCGCTCGGCGACGGGGGCTTCTTCCAGCGGGATCGTTCGATTCATCCGCCGGCGCATGCGCCGGGTTACAAATCCTCGGTGCTGCGCTCGCCGCGCCAGTCGCTGTTGTCGCTGGAGGGTTCGGTCTCGGAGATCACGGGGCCGGTGTTCGGCCACAACGATCTCGGCCCGCTCGACAATGATCTGATCCGCAACTACGCCAAGGACGGCGATCCCGTCGGCGAGCGCATCATCGTCCACGGCCGCGTGCTGGACGAGACCGGCCGGGGCGTTCCGAACACGCTGGTCGAGTTCTGGCAGGCCAATGCCGGCGGCCGCTACCGGCACAAGAAGGACACCTATCTGGCGCCGATCGACCCGAATTTCGGCGGCTGCGGCCGCGCGCTGACCGACGACACCGGCTACTACTATTTCCGCACCGTGAAGCCGGGCCCCTATCCCTGGCGCAACTACGTCAACAGCTGGCGTCCCGCCCACATCCATTTCTCCGTGTTCGGTTCGGGCTTTGCGCAGCGGCTGATCACGCAGATGTATTTCGAGGGCGATCCCCTGATCCCGGTTTGTCCGATCCTGACGACGATCCCGGACAAGGATGCGCTCGACCGTCTCGTGGCGCCGCTTGACCTCAACGCCTCGACGCCGTTCGACTCGCTGGCCTACCGCTTCGACATCGTCCTGCGCGGCCAGCGCTCCACCTATTTTGAAAACCGCACCGCGGGGAACTGAGCCATGCCGCAGCCGCTCAACTATCTCAAGGAAACCGCCTCGCAGACGGCGGGGCCCTACGTCCATATCGGCTTGATCCCGGCGATGGCCGGCTTCGACATCTTCGAGAAGAACTTCTCGAATGTCCTGACGACGCCGAATACGGAAGGCGAGCGCATCACGCTGGAAGGCAAGGTGCTCGATGGCACCGGTACGCCGCTGCGCGACGTGCTGCTGGAGATCTGGCAGGCCAATGCGGCCGGCCGCTACAACCATCCGGCCGACCGTACGGCCGGCGCGCTGGAGCAGGAGTTTCGCGGCTGGGGCCGCGCCGGCTCCGACTTCGAGAGCGGTCTCGTCACCTTCGAGACCATCAAGCCGGGCGCGATCGTCGACAAGGCGGGCCGGAAATGCGCGCCGCACATCAATGTCTGGATCGTCGCGCGCGGCATCAACATCGGCCTCAACACGCGGCTCTATTTCTCGGATGAAGAGGCTGCCAACGCCGCCGACCCCGTGCTCAACCTGATCGAACAGACGGCCCGGCGTTCGACGCTGATCGCAAAGCGCAGCGACCGCGCCGGCAAGGTCGTGTATTCCTTCACGATCCATCTGCAGGGGCCGGAGGAGACAGTGTTCTTCGACGTGTGAGGATCCGGCCGCCGTCCGGCAGGATCACTCCACCGGATCGCCGCGATTGATCGCTCCGCGGGCGAGGAATTGCGGCGACTGACGCATTTCGCGCGATCCCGGCCGATCGGCCGGATCGCGCCCGACCCTTTGTCTCAGTTCTGCCAGGTCGATGAATATGTCGGCCTGTCGGCGCAGGTCGTCGGCGACCATGGGTGGCTGAGTGGAGAGTGTGGAGACGACCGTCACGCGGACGCCGCGGCGTTGCAGGGCTTCCACCAGCGAACGAAAATCCCCGTCGCCCGAGAACAGCACGATCTGATCGACGTGCTTGGCGAGTTCCATCGCACTTACGGCGAGATCGACATCCATGCTGCCCTTCACCTTGCGGCGGCCCGTGGTGGCGTCGACGAACTCCTTGGTAAGCTTGGTGACGACGGTGTATCCGTTATAGCCGAGCCAATCGATCAACGGGCGGATCGACGAATACTCCTGATTCTCGATGAGGGTCGTGTAGTAGAACGCCCGCAACAGCACACCCCGGCTTTGGAATTCGCCGAGCAGACGCCTGTAATCGATGTCGAAGCCGAGCGCCTTGGAGGTGGCATGTAGATTGGAGCCGTCGATAAAGAGTGCGATCTTCTCAATCGAAGACATTGTGCTCAAATCTCCAGTCCACACGAAAGCTGGCCGATCAGCTGTCAGAGTACGGTATGTCGGCCGGAAAATACTGAAGGCGCCGATGACTTACTGAAAAAGCGGCGCAGACGACCGGACAGGGGTGGCCGTCTTGCGCCAAGGTAAGGGAGGTTCCATGCCACCAGCGCCAGGGCGCCGAATGCAGCCACGCTAAGGCGCGAGCAGGCCCTGCTCAATTGTACTGAGGTAAGGGGCTTCTATGCAAAGGATAGGACCCGATATACGAAGGTAAGTGGCTGCGCCGGCAACAAGGGCCATTGCGGCAATGTCGCCTTCAAACATGGGCGCGCTCGGTCTTTCGTCCGGCGTGTCAAATTTCATCACCATGCAGCTGGGTGCGAAAGGCGCGCGGTGACACCCCCGTGGCCGCGGCATAGACCCGGCTGAAATAGGCGGGGTCCTCGAAGCCCAGCGTGTAGGCAATCGTCGAGATCGGCAAATTGGTATAGACGAGGTTGCGTCGCGCCTCGCGGATCAGCCGGTTGAGGATGAGGTGCGAGGCGGTATCACCGGTCGCCGCCCGCGTGATCCGGTTGAGATGTGTCGGCGTCACCGCCAGCGCCTCGGCATAGTCCGCGACGCTCCAGCGTTCCAGGTGATGCTGCTCCAGCAACGCCTCGAAGCGGCGGAACAGGCTGGACTCGACCGTGCCGTTGCCGCCGCTCTCGCTCGTGAGTGCGCGGGCCACCAGCCCGATCATGGCCGACGACAACGCCCGCAGCACATGCGCGCGGCCGAAATCGCGCGCGGCATGTTCGGCGAAGATCTGCTTCATGGTGGCGCGGATCTGCGGCGTTCCGCGCACCACGGCCGAGCGCGCCAGCGCACCGCGCAGGCCCTCGGCGGCGAGCAGCGCCTCGTCCAGAATTTCCGCGGCGATGGTCAGCACCCACCCTTGCGTATCAGGCACGAAGCGGAAGCCGTGGACATGACCGACCGGCACGTTGACGATCTGCGCCGGCTTCAAGGGCACCACCCGCCCATCGAGCGTCGCCTCGCCGCCGCCGCGCTCGATCAGCAGCACCTGGTGCAGCCGGGCATGGCGGTGCACGGCCAGGGTCCAGTCGTGCAGCACCGAGCGGGACGCGATGGTCTCGCAATGCACGACGTCAGGCAGATCGCCGGACTCGCCGAACAAATTGTAGACCCGGATCGCCGGGGCAGGGAGCGCGCCTCTCATGTTCGAATAGTACAAGACAATGGCGAAACCCTCCATCGGTCTGCGCCGCCAAATCTGCAAAAAAGTGCCGACGGAGGACGCAAGAATGAAAGTTCAGGTCTGTATCATCGGCGGCGGGCCGTCCGGGCTGTTGTTGTCCCAGCTGCTGCACCTGAAGGGCATCGACGCGGTCGTGCTGGAGAAATACAGCCGCGACCGTGTGCTCGCCCGCATCCGCGCCGGCGTGCTCGAGCACGGCTTCGCCGAGTTGATGCGCGAGGCGCAGTGCGGCGAGCGAATGGACCGCGAGGGCGAGATCCACACCGGTTTCGAGATCGCCCATGACGGCGTGCTGTCCAAGATCGATCTGCACAAGCATTCCGGCGGCAGTTCGGTGCTGGTCTACGGCCAGACCGAGCTGACGCGCGATCTCTATGAGGCGCGGGACCGCCTCGGCGGCAAGGTCGTGCACAATGCGCAGGACGTGACGCCGCATGATCTGACGTCGGACCGGCCCTACGTGACCTATCGAGCGAACGGCGAGACCGTCCGTGTCGATTGCGACTATATCGTCGGAGCCGACGGCTTTCACGGCGTCAGCCGCAAGTCGATCCCGAGGGATGTGCTGCGCGAATATGAGAAGGTCTATCCGTTCGGCTGGCTGGGGGTACTGTCGCGCACCAAGCCGGTGTCGCCCGAGCTGATCTACGTGAAGCACGAGCGCGGCTTTGCGCTCTGTTCGCTGCGCTCGCAGGTGCTGAGCCGCTATTACATCCAGGTGCCGCTGACCGACAAGGTCGAGGATTGGAGCGACGATGCGTTCTGGGCCGAGCTGAAGCGCCGCCTGCCGGGTGAGGTCGCCGGCAAGTTGATCACGGGGCCGTCGATCGAGAAGAGCATCGCGCCTCTGCGCAGCTTCGTCGCCGAGCCGATGAGCTATGGCCGGCTGTTCCTCGCCGGCGATGCCGCTCACATCGTGCCACCGACAGGGGCGCGCGGGCTGAACAGCGCGGCGTCCGACATCTATTATCTCTACCACGCCTTGCTCGCGCATTATCAGAGCGGTGATGATTCCGGCCTTGCAGGCTATTCCGCCAAGGCACTCGCGCGGATCTGGAAGGCGCAGCGCTTCTCCTGGTGGATGACGATGCTGCTGCATCGCTTTCCCGACCGGCTCGAATACGAGGATCGGCTTCAGCAGACCGAGCTGGATTATCTTCTCTCATCCGAGACGGCGCAGCGCCTGCTCGCTGAGAATTACGTGGGCCTGCCGTTTTAAGGCGGCCGCTACTTCCCTTCCAGCGTATTCACCGGAGTCCAATCCGCAGGCGGCGGATTGGCGGTGAATGCCTGGGCGCGTTTTGCAAACAGCGCCGACGCCGGATCGGTCTTTGCCGTCTGCCCGAACGCATCGGCCGCCTTCGCAAACTCCCTTGCACGCCAGCACGCCAGTCCTTCCGCATAAGCTGCGGTCACCTTCGCCTGTTCGGCACTCTCCACGTCCCTCTCCGCCAGCGGCTCGAACACCTTGATGGCCTCGCCGCGGCCCAGCACCCTGATCGCGTCCAGCTCGCGCCAGGCGAAGGCGTCGCCGCTCTGCGTCATCGTCGTCTCCGAGGCCATGATCGCGGTGCCGTAATATTTGTTGGCGCCCTCGAGCCGCGAGGCGACGTTCACGGTGTCGCTCATCACGGTGTAATTGAAGCGGCGGCGCGAGCCGATATTTCCGACCACGGCTTCGCCGCTGTTCAGCCCGATGCGATGCGACAGGCCGTGACCGGCGAAGGCGGGATTGCTCGCATTGAGCTCCGACAGCTTCTCATGGCACTTCAGCGCGGCGCGAACGGCGTTGGCGGCGTGTGCGGGATCGTCGGCCGGTGCACCGAACATCGCGACGATGGAATCGCCGATGTATTTGTCGACGTAACCGCCATGACCTTCGATGATATCCGTCATGGCGGACAGATATTCGTTCATCAGCGTCACCAGTGCTCCCGGCGTCATGGTCTCGGCAATGGACGAGAAACCGCTGAGGTCGGAGAAGAACATGGTGACGTTGCGCATCTCGCCACCGAGCGCCGGCATCTTGCCGGAGGTGACCATGGTCTCGATGACCTCGGGCGCGAGATAGAAGGCAAAGCTCTTGCGCAGGAAGCGCTCGTCGCGATCGGCCAGCATGAATCGGTAGCCGATCATGATCGCGAGCGCGGCAAGGCTGGCGAGTGCCGGCTCCGTCAGCGGCAGCGCCAAGGCATGGACGAACGCGCTGACGGCTACGGCTGCATAAACGAGGGTGAGGGCGGACCACGTGAGCAGCGCGCCACTCGGTGCGAGCAGGCAGGCTGCGCAGGCGATGATCGCCGCGAACGCGATCGTGAGAATGGTACGCATCGGGAAGCCGAGCTCGGTCACGGCATCGCGCTCGATCAGATTTCGGACCGCGGTGGCGTGCACGAACACACCGGCGATGTCGCTCCGGGACTTTTGCACGGTGCTTGCCGGCGCGGGCAGGGCACATCGTGCCGCCGGCGTGCCGTCATACCCGCCGGCCAGGCGCATCGAGGTGAGCTTGCGGTCCTCGAAATTCAGGACCGTACCAAGCAGCACGACCTTGCCGTCGAAAGCGCGGCGAAAAAAGTCGCGGTCACCCTTTTCGACGCAGGCGCGCAGATCGACGAAAGAGTAGGTCGGGATGTCGCGTCCCAGCCCCCGGAAGTTGAGCGCCATTGTATTCGGCACGGCACTCGGGATCGCGTAGCCGGACAATTCGGTCGCGCCAGAGGACGCAATCTCGGGCTTTGCGCCCGCCGCGCGCGCAGCGAGCTCGACCGCCATCGCGGGGACCGGCCGCCCCTCGATGGCAAAGCTCAGCGGCATCCGTCGGATGACGTCGTCGTGGTCGGTGTGGACATTGAGCGCCCGCACGGTGTTGCGCACGGCGACTTGCTGGGCGCGATAGGGCACTTCCGGATGGTCATTGCTCAGGATTTCGCCGAGCACCAATTTGCCGCTGTCGGAGATTTGCCGAAGCGCGATCAGGTAATCCCGATCGAATCCCTTCATGCGGCCGCCAACGGCGGTGTCGCCAAAAGGAATCTCCGATTGCTCGATTGAGCTCGGAAAGATGACGTCGAAGCCGATCACCTTGGCGCCGCCCTCGGTGATGCTGCCGAGCACCCGGCCGATCTCGCGCGTCCAGGTCTGCGTCGGCGATCCCTTGAACGGTGGTGTGTCGTAGGTTTCACTGTCGATCGCCACGACGACGACCGGCGATGTCGCGGTGTTGCGGCTGTCGCCGAGAAGCCTCCCGCGCATCGCCGTGAGGATGTCGAGCGAAAGGCCTTGCAGGGTCTGAAGCGGCGGCGACGTGAAGATCGCGCCCGTGAGGAGCGCAATCAGGGTCGCCGCAACGATGTCCCGTCCCCCGATCCGCCGCATCGCCCGGTCGCAGGCTGCTTATTCGAGCCGCAGCAGGCGGCCGATGATCGGGGTCGGCGCCGAGGTAGCGCTGGCATCGACCTGGAAGGTGTAACGCTTGGCCCCGAGGCTCGCGACATAGCTGCCGCCCGGGGTCAGCGATTTCCCGGCCTTGGCAAAGTCATAGAATTTGCCGCGGATCATGATGTCGTTCTTGAGCGGCACGCTGATCGTGGGTTCCTTGCCGTCGGTGCGCTCGATCACCAGCGTGCTGCCGCTCTTGGCCTGGATCAGGGGCGCGACGCCATAGATCGTCGGCAGCTTGGACGGAGCGCTCTTGGCGTCGGACCGCATGGTCCGGAACGTGGTCGCCGCACTCTGGTTCGCCTCGCGTTCGGAGAGCTGCGCCGCCTTGGTGTCACAGGGCACCTTGGCGCGCTGCACGTCGCCGAGCTGCACGGTGCTCTGCTCGGCGCCGACCAGCACGACGCCCTCGCTGATGGTCTCGCGCAGGCAGGATTTGAGATAGCTGAGCGTAATGCTGGCCTTGGGCCCGAGCTTGATGATCTTGCCCGCGGCGACATAGTCCATGAACTCGACGCCATCGACCTTGCCTTGCACATCCTCGACGATCGCGGCCGGCGTCTCTGCCAAGGCAGTGGCCGCAGTACAGAACACGCCGACAACAGCGCCGATCAGGCTTCTCATGACTATTCTCATTCAATTCGACCGATAATTTGCTGGTCCCCGTCCCGGTCCGATTTTTAGCATCGGAGGCGCCCAGGCAAGTGTGACCAGAATCACTCTTTGATTATTGGTGCACTCTAGCAGGAAGTGGTTCAAGCCGGCCATCGCCGACAAAGGAGGGGGCCAAGCTGTTGGCCGGACGGCGAAATCAGGTGGCCGTGACAGCCTCGGGCGAACGGCCCTCGGCCGGAGACGCCATGATCGGAGTGAGCGGAGCCTCGGCCTTGTGAAACGGCGTCGCCCGCTCACCGGCGATCTCGACCACCTCGTCCCAGCGCGACAAGAAGGCCTCGACGCAGGCCGGATCGAACTGCCGCCCCTTGTTCTCGACCAAATAGCCGCGGGCCACCTCGATCGGCATCGGCTCTTTATATGGTCGTCGTGTCGTCAGCGCGTCGAAGACGTCGGCCACCGCGACCACGCGCGCGGCGACCGGAATCTCGTCTGCCTTCAGACCGTTTGGATAGCCCGCACCGTCCCAGCGTTCGTGATGGCCTGCGGCAATTTGCGCACCGAGCTGGATCAGCTCGCAACCGGAGTCCGCCAGGATCCGCTCGCCGATGGTTGCATGGGTGCGGATCACCGCCATCTCGTCGTCGGTCAGCCTGCCGGGCTTGAGCAGAATGTTGTCGGGAATGGCGACCTTGCCGACGTCATGCAGGGGCGCAGCCAGATAAATGTCGCGGCAAAGCCGGGGCGGCAGTCCGAGCTGCTCGGCGATGATGCGGCTGTACCTGGCAACCCGCAGCGTGTGCTCGCCGGTGTCGTTGTCACGGTATTCGACCGCGAGCGCGAGCCGCAGGATGATCTCCTCCTCGCGTTCGCCGAGCTTTCGTGTCGCGGCTGCGACTTCGCTGGCCAGATGCGCCGCACGGTCGTTGAGCTTGCGTACGGCTGCACCAAGCTGAATCAAATTCCGCAGGCGCACCGTCATCTCGACGCTCTGCGGCTGCTTGGGCAGGAAATCGGTTGCACCGGCCTGCAGCGCTTCCATCTTGACGTCATCGGTCTGTCGCGACGTGATCATCGCGATCGGGATGTCGGCACAGCCGGGCAGGGCACGGAAGGTGCGGATGAAGCTGATGCCGTCCATGTGCGGCATCTCGTAGTCGACCAGCACGAGATCGAAGCCGCGTTCGCGCGCGCAGGTCAGCGCTTCCACGGGATCGAGGAAGGTGGTGGCCTCGACCAGGCCTTCAGCCTCGATGTGACGTTTCAGGAAGTTGAGGACGGAGCGGCTGTCGTCAACCAGAAGTGCTTGGGTCAGCATCGGCGGCCGGGGCTCTCTTCGCTGGCAAAGACACGAACCCACGCCATAACCCGAGCGAATTTAACGCGAAGCAAATGCGCCGTACGGGAGCAACCGCGCCGCGGATATGCGCGCCGCGCATGAAAGATTTCAGGAGGCTGTGCACGCCTGCATACAGTTGCGCGAATTCCGCGAGAATGTGACCCGTAGTTGTACGGATGCCCGTGTTAGGGGTTTGCTCACCGGATTCGCGTCAAACGAGTAGTGGAATTTTAGCAAAGGCGGGGCAGCGATGGCGCTCAATCCCACGGAGCCGAAGTGGTCGTTGCGGTTGCCCGCCGATTGCAGCATCGCGGCCATTCGCAATGTCTATGAGCTCATTCGCGAGGCGTTCGGCCGCCAGGAGCGGCTCGAGATCGACTGTTCGAGCGTCGACAAGGCCGACGTGACCTCGATCCAGCTTCTGCTGTCGACAGCCAAGACGGGGCAGGCCCAGGGCCGCCCGGTGGTGCTGACCTCATTCTCACAGTCTCTTCGCAACACCCTTCGCCGCGCCGGCTTCACCAGCGAGGCGATGATCGATCAGCATTTCCCGCAAAAGAAAGATGGCACCTAATGGCCACGATTCTGACCGTCGACGATTCCCCCAGCATCCGGCAAATGATCAAGGTGGTGCTCGAGCCGGCCGGTCACAGCGTGATCGAGGCCGGCGATGGTGCGCAAGGGCTCGCCAAGGCGCAGGCCGGCAAGCTCGATCTCGTGATCACCGACCTCAACATGCCCGTCATGAACGGGCTGGAGCTGATCCGGGCGCTGCGCAAGCTGCCGAGCGCGGTCGGCATGCCCATCGTGTTCCTGACGACTGAATCCAACGACACGGTGAAGCAGGAAGCCAAGAGCGCCGGCGCCACCGGCTGGATCACCAAACCGTTCAAGCCTGAGCAGTTGCTCGCCGTGGTCGGCAAGCTGGTGCGCGCATGAGCGCAATGGACCCGACCGAGGTCTTTCGTCAGGAAGCCAGCGAGCTCTTCGAAGTTCTTGAAGGGGCCCTGCTCGATCTCGGCCAGCGTCCCGACGACCGCGAACTGGTCGATTCCGCCTTCCGCGCCCTGCATACGATCAAGGGCTCGGGCGCCATGTTCGGCTTCGACAAGGTCGCCTCTTTCACCCACGAATTCGAGACCGCCTTCGACCGCGTCCGCAAGGGCGAGATCAAGCCGACCCAGGAGCTGATCTCGGTCGCGCTCGCCGCCAAGGACTACATCCGCGCGTTGATCGAAGATCCCCAGTCGACCGACGACATCATCGGCGAGGCCATCCTCGACGACCTCAAGCGCTTCGTCTCGGCCGACCAGCCGGGTGCAGCGGTGATGGAGATTGCCGAAGCCCCGCCGCTGGCTCCCGCCGGGAGCAACCAGGCCGGCTGGCACCTCTATCTGGAATTCGAAACCCATATCCTGCGCAACGGCTCGAATCCGCTCGACCTGCTGGAAGACCTCTGCAAGCTCGGCCCCTGCTTCGTCGTGCCTGTCACCGACGGCGTCCCGTTCCTCGACGAGATGGAGCCGGAAGACTGCTATCTGAAGTGGGACGTCAAGCTGCACGCGGCCTGCGACAAGGATGCGATCGACGACGTCTTCATGTTCGTCCAGGACGAGATGAAGCTGACGCTGTCGCCCCTGGAGCATGTCGAAGCGCCTGCGCCGGCACCGCTGTTCCAGCTGCTCGACGAGGAGCTGGCTCCGGTAGTCGAAATGCCTGCGCCGCCGGTCGAGGCTGCTGCCGCGCCGGTCGCCGAGCAGCTCGTCGCAAAGGCGGAGCCGAAATCGGAATCAAAGCCTGAACCGAAGCTCGAGGCCAAGCGCGACGATCGCGGCATCGCCACCGTTCGCGTCCAAGCCGAGCGCCTCGACGAGCTGATGGACCGCGTTGGCGAGCTCGTCATCGCCCAGGCGCGGCTGACCCAGCTCGCCGCTTCCGGCTCCGACCTCTCGATCAAGATGATCGCCGAGGAGATCGAGCGCCTGGCCTCCTCACTGCGCGATACCACGATGGGTGCGCGCATGGTGCCGATCGGCTCGCTGTTCGGCCGTTTCCGCCGCCTCGTGCATGATCTGTCGCGCGATCTGTCCAAGCCCGTCGAATTCGTCACCTCGGGAGAAGATACCGAGCTCGACAAGACCATGATCGAGTGCCTGGCAGATCCGCTGGTGCATCTGATCCGCAATGCCGTCGACCACGGTATCGAAGACACCGCCACGCGCGCCGCCAATGGCAAGACCGAGCAGGGCCGGATCGAGCTCGCGGCCGTCCATTCCGGCGCACAGGTGCTCGTCACTGTGAAGGACAATGGCGGCGGCCTCAACACCGCGCGCATCCGTGCCAAAGCCGAAGAGCAGGGGCTGATTGCGACTGGCGCCGTGCTCACCGATCATGAGATCCATCAGTTCCTGTTCCATCCCGGCTTCTCGACCGCGCAGACCATCTCGGCGCTGTCGGGCCGTGGCGTCGGCATGGACGTGGTCAAGCGTACCATCGAGAACATGCGGGGCTCGATCGACCTGTCGACCCGGCTAGGCCAGGGCACCACGGTGACGCTGCGCCTGCCGCTGACGCTGGCAATCATCGAAGGTCTTCTGATCCGCGTCGGCGAAGGCCGTTACATCATTCCGCTGTCCGCGGTCGAGGAATGCATCGAGCTGACCGCCGAGGACGAGCGCTCCCGCGGTCGAAATTTCCTCAACGTGCGCGGCAATCTCGTGCCCTTCCTCCGGCTGCGCGAGATCATGACGGCATCGGGCACGCCCGACCGTCATCAGAAGACGATCATCATCTCGACCGGTGAGACTCACGTCGGCCTCGTCGCCGACCAGATCATCGGCAACCACCAGACCGTGATCAAGTCGCTCTCAAAGCTGCATTCGGATGTCACGATGTTCTCGGGCGCGACCATCCTGGGCGATGGCACGGCGGCATTGATCCTCGACGTCGCGCAGCTCGTCGCGTTGGCGCAGTCGAAGGTCGAGAAGCAGCATATCAGCGAGGCGGCGTGATGAACGATGGTTTGGCTGGCGAACGGCAGGCTGACGCGATGCAAGTCGTGATGATCGGCCTTGGCGAGGAGAAGTTCGCGCTCGACGCCGGCCTCGTGCGCGAGATCATCGATCCCGTCCCCGTGACCAAGGTGGCAGGCGCGCGCGCCTTCGTTCCTAGCGTGATCAACGTGCGCGGCAACGTCATTCCGCTCGCCGACCTGCGCATCCGCTTCGGCATGCCGCAGCTCGATGATTCCGCCGATACGCGCATCGTGGTCATCGAGCTCGAGCTCGACGGCGAGCCGGTCCTGGTCGGCGTCACCGCCGACAAGGTCTACGAGGTCACGGAGATCTCCCAGACCGACGTGCAGCAAACACCGCGCGTCGGCATGCACTGGAAGCCGGAGTTCATTCGCTTCATTGCCAAGTGGCGTGAAGAGTTCGTCATCGTTCCGAACATGGAACGCATTCTAAATTGAGATGAGGTCTCGGGCGAGACCGGGGTAGGGGCTGGAAATGAGATTTACCGTCAAGGCAAAGCTTGCCAGTGCGTTCGGCGTGATCATCGTCCTGTCCGGGATCGCGGGCGGCGTGGCTTACATGAAGCTCGGCGACATGATGGCGACCGCCGACAGCATGGTTCTGCGCGCAAACCGCATGGAAAAGGCGACGCAGATCGAAAAGGACATCCTGCTTCAGCTGCGCGCCGAGAAGAACTCGGTGCTCGGCACGGAGGCTCAGGCCGACCAGTTTGCCGCCGAGGCCGCCAGGCTTCGCGAGGAAGCGATGAAGACCAGGGACGAAGTCTACGCGCTGGCGAGCGAGGGCGGCAGGAAGCTGCTCGACAGCTTCGCAGCCACATACGCGAAGATGAATACCTACCAGGAAGAAACGATCCGGCTGGCGAAGACCGACAAGACGAAGGCCATGGAGCGCTCGATGGGTGACGGCCGCAAGGTCGTCGCAGACGCGATGGAATCCATGGGCGCCTATGTCGCCAATACGAAGAAGCAGATGGCAGAGCAGGCCGTCCAGTCCAAGGCAGAGGGGCACCAGGCCCAATTCCTGCTGATGACGCTGATCGGCATCTCGCTGGCGGTCGCGATCGGGGCTGCGCTCTGGATTTCCATCTCGATCAGCCGTTCGCTCGGAAGGGCCGTTGGCCTTGCAGGTGCGGTCGCTGAGGGCGATCTCAGCCAGACCATTCCTTCGGCGAGCAACGACGAGATCGGAGATCTCATCAAGTCGCTGAATGGGATGGTCGAAAAGCTCCGGCAGATCGTCGCCGAGGCAATCACTGCGGCGCAGAACGTCTCCGCCGGAAGCCAGGAGCTGTCCGCGAGCGCCGAGCAGCTCTCGCAAGGCGCGACCGAGCAGGCTTCGTCCGCCGAGGAAGCCTCCTCCTCGATGGAGGAGATGGCCTCGAACGTGAAGCAGAATGCCGACAACGCCAACCAGACCGAGAAGATTGCGGGGCAGTCGGCCAAGGACGCCGAAGCCAGCGGTGTCGCCGTGGGCCGTGCCGTCGAGGCGATGCAGACCATCGCCGAGAAGATCACGATCGTGCAGGAGATCGCACGCCAGACCGACCTGCTTGCGCTCAACGCGGCCGTGGAAGCCGCGCGCGCAGGCGAGCACGGCAAGGGCTTTGCGGTGGTCGCCTCCGAAGTGCGTAAGCTTGCCGAGCGCAGCCAGGCCGCCGCAGCCGACATCGGGACGCTGTCCACGGAGAGCGTGAAGGTCGCCCAGGAAGCCGGCCAGATGCTGTCCAAGCTCGTGCCCGACATCAAGAAGACCGCTGAGCTGGTGCAGGAGATCACCGCGGCCTGCCGCGAGCAGGACGTCGGCTCGGCCCAGATCAACCAGGCGATCCAGCAGCTCGACAAGGTCGGCCAGCAGAACGCCAGCGCCTCCGAGCAGGTGTCGTCGACCTCGGAAGAGCTCGCCTCGCAAGCCGAGCAGCTGCAGTCCACCATCTCGTTCTTCCGGATCGAGCAAGCTGCGCGCCGAGAGAAAGCGGCAGCCGAGCCGATCGACCGCGCCGTCGGTCA
>NZ_AJQF01000314.1:0-2655 GCF_000261705.1 Bradyrhizobium genomosp. III
AAGCCGGCACGTGCGATGAAAGTCGCCGGTGGCGGTGGCTTCGCCTTCGACATGAATGACGGCGAAGACGATCGCGACGCCGAGTTCCAACGCTGATCAACCGGTCCGGCCTTATGCCGGACCGTGCCCATTCCCAATCTGGAATCCTGGACTGCATCATGGCCGCAACCTCGCAATATCTGACGCTCGGGCTCGCCGGCGAGACGTTCGGCATCAGCATCCGCAACGTCCGGGAGATTCTCGACATGCGGCCGATCTCGCGGCTCCCGCACGCGCCGAACTTTCTGCTCGGCATGATCGACGTGCGCGGCAGTGGCTATCCGATCGTCGATCTCAGGAACAAGCTCGGCCTGCCCAGCGTGGCCGCCACCGAAGCGACCCGCATCATCATCCTCGACGTGCCGATGAAGGACCGCCTCGTCGGCGTCGGCTTCGTCGCCGATTGCGTGTTCGAGGTCACCGACATCGACGAGCAGGCGATCGAGCCCGTGCCAGAGGTCGGCGGGAAATGGCAATCGGACTATGCCGCCGGCATCGGCCGCAAGGGCGAGAAGTTCGTCGTGATTTTCGATCTCGCCAAGCTGATGGCCAATGACGAAGTTCCGGAAGGCCGCGACACGGCTACAGATGCGCCTCGCGCCGCCTGAGTTTGCAAGAGTGAAGCGTGGTCACGCGTAATCACCCCAATTCGAACCAACGAGACTGAAAATGAGATTCACCGTCAAAGCCAAGCTCGCCAGCGCGTTTGGCGTCGTCATTCTTCTGTTCATGGTAGCAGGCGCCGTGAGCTACATGAAGTTGTCCGACATGGCCGCGACCGCAGATTCCATGGTGCTTCGCGCCAAGCGGATGGAGAAAGCAGCCGAGGTCGAGAAGATCATCTGGCAGCAGGTCAGGGCGGAAAAGAACGCAATTCTGGGAACGGCAGGCGAGGCCGAGGAATTCGCGGCGAACGCGGCCAAGCTCCGCGATGAGGCCATGAAGATCAGGGACGAGGTCCATGCCCTCGCCAGCGAAGGCGGCAGGAAGCTGCTCGACAACTTCGCCAGCGCCTACGCCCGAATGAACGTCTATCAGGAAGAGACGATCAGGCTGGCAAAGACCGATAAGACCAAGGCAACCGAGCGCTCGATGGGTGACGGGCGCAAGGTGGTTGCAGATGCGACGGAGGCGATGGGAGCCTATGTCGCCAATACGAAGAGGCAGATGGCCGAGCAGGCCGTGCAGTCCAACGAAGACAGCCGTCGCGCCCAGTTGGTTCTGATCGTCCTCGTCATCGTCTCGCTCATCGTTGCCGCGATCGGCGCAGTCTGGATCTCGCTCAATATCAGCCGGTCCCTCGCCAAGGCCGTCGGGCTGGCGGATGCCGTCGCGATCGGCGATCTCAGCCACAAGATCGATACGTCCAGCAACGACGAGATCGGCGATCTCGTGAAATCCCTGAACGCGATGACCGCCAATCTGAACGCCACCGCGGCCGTCGCCAACGAGATCGCGCAGGGCAACCTCACGATCGAAGCCAAGCCGCTGTCGGACAAGGACACGCTGGGCCTTGCGCTCGAGCGCATGGTGGAGAAGCTTCGCCAGATCGTGTCTGAAGCCCTGACCGCGGCGCAGAACGTCTCCGCCGGCAGCCAGGAGCTCTCGGCGAGCGCCGAGCAGCTGTCGCAGGGCGCGACCGAGCAGGCCTCGTCCGCCGAGGAAGCGTCCTCCTCGATGGAGGAGATGGCCTCCAACGTGAAGCAGAACGCCGATAACGCCAACCAGACCGAGAAGATCGCCGCGCAATCCGCCAAGGACGCCGAAGCCAGCGGTGCCGCGGTCGGCCGCGCCGTCAACGCGATGCAGACCATCGCAGAGAAGATCACGATCGTGCAGGAGATCGCACGCCAGACCGATCTGCTCGCGCTCAACGCCGCGGTCGAGGCTGCGCGCGCCGGCGAGCACGGCAAGGGCTTTGCGGTGGTCGCCTCCGAAGTGCGCAAGCTCGCCGAGCGCAGCCAGGCCGCCGCGGCCGAGATCGGCACGCTCTCGGCCGACACCGTCAAGGTGGCACAGGAGGCCGGCGCGATGCTCTCCAAGCTGGTCCCTGACATCAAGAAGACCGCCGAGCTGGTCGAGGAGATCACCGCGGCCTGCCGCGAGCAGGACGTCGGATCGGCCCAGATCAACCAGGCGATCCAGCAGCTAGACAAGGTCGGTCAGCAGAACGCCAGCGCGTCCGAGCAGGTGTCGTCGACCTCGGAGGAGCTCGCTTCGCAGGCCGAACAGCTTCAGTCCACCATCGCCTATTTCCGCATCGAGCACGGCGTGAAGAGCCAGGCACCGGCGCCGATCGACCGGGCTGTGAGCCAGCTGCGCGCCAAGGCGGCCAACATGGCGGCTGCCGAGCGTCCGGCGAAAAAGGTCGTGCAGGCCAGGCCCGCCCGCGCCGTGAAGGTTGCCGGTGGCGGCGGTTTTGCCTTCGACATGCATGACGGCGAGGACGATCGGGACGCCGATTTCCAGCGCTAGAACTTTTGCGGGCCGGTCTGCCCCGGGACGGTGGACCGGTCTTCTTTCAGCGGTTGTTTAAACGCGTAGGATTCGAGATGGCCCGTACGGCCCGACATTCAGTGCAGGTGGCCGTCGCGGACCGGGGCCGGCGGCCATGAT
>NZ_AJQF01000315.1:0-3122 GCF_000261705.1 Bradyrhizobium genomosp. III
TGTCGGACCGCCACTTCCGCACCATCGCCGAACTGATCGAGGGCCAGGTCGGCATCAAGCTGCCGCAGGGCAAGCGGCTGATGCTGGAGGGGCGGCTGCACAAGCGCGTGCGCGCGCTCAACTTCACCGGTCTCAACGAATATGTCGAGAACCTGTTTGAGGCCGATCATTTCGATACCGAGCTCACCCATCTCATCGATGTGGTGACGACCAACAAGACCGACTTCTTCCGCGAGCCGCAGCACTTCACCTTCATGCGCGACGTCGCGATTCCCGGCCTGCTCAAGTCGCATGGACGCAAGAACGCGAACCTGAAGATCTGGAGCTCGGCGAGCTCCACCGGCATGGAGGCCTACACCACCGCGATGGTGCTGGACGACATGACGCGGAACGGATCGCGCTTCCAGTACCGCATTCTCGGGACCGACATCTCGACCGCGGTGCTGCGCCTCGCCAAGACGGCGATCTACACGCGCGACGTGCTCGGCCCGGTGCCGGAGCAATTCGTGAAACGATATTTTTCGACGTCGCGGGACAAGTCGCGCGGCGAGGTGCGGGTCGTACCCGAGCTGCGGCGCGCGACACACTTCATGAGGATGAACCTCATGGACAAGTCCTATCCGGTCGATCGCGATGTCGACATCATCTTCTGCCGCAACGTCCTGATCTATTTCGAGCGCGAGACCCAGCGCAAGGTGGTCGAGCAACTGTGCAGCCATTTGCGTCCGGGCGGCTATTTGCTGGTCGGACATTCGGAATCGATGATTCACAGTGCCGTGCCCGGGCTGAAGCAGGTTCAGCCAACCATTTTTCAGGTCTAGCCGGAGCGCAACCAAGATGCCGAGGGAGAAGGTTCGCGTACTGATCGTGGACGATTCGGCGTCGGTGCGCCAAATCCTGCAGACGATTCTCAACGACGATCCCGATATCGAGGTGATGGGAGCGGCCTCCGATCCTTTCGTGGCGGCGAAGCGCCTCCAGAACGAGATCCCCGACGTGATGATCCTCGACCTGGAAATGCCGCGCATGGACGGCATGACGTTCCTGCGCAAGATCATGGCGCAGCGCCCGATCCCGGTGATCATCTGCTCCTCGCTGACCGAAGAGGGCTCGAACGTGATGTTCGAGGCGTTCGAGGCGGGCGCGGTCGACATCGTGCCGAAGCCGAAGATCGATACGCGGCAGGCGCTGCTCGAATGCTCGACACGGCTGCGCGAGGCGGTGAAGTCGGCTGCGCGCGCGCGGGTGCGCCCGCGTGCGGAACGCCGGGCCATCGAGAAGAAGCTGACCGCCGACGCCATCATCCCGCCGCCGGTGCAGGGCAGGGTCCGGCCGACGACGGAGCGCATCGTCTGTATCGGTGCGTCGACCGGCGGGACCGAGGCGCTCAACGATGTCCTCGAGATGCTGCCGGCGCACTGTCCGCCGCTTCTCATCGTCCAGCACATGCCGGCAGGCTTCACCGCGGCCTTTGCCAAGCGTCTCGACGGCGTCTGCCAGATCAAGGTCAAGGAAGCCAAGGACGGTGAGCCGGTGTTGCCGGGCTGCGCCTATATCGCGCCCGGCGCCCGCCACATGCTGCTCCAGCGCATCGGTCTGCGCTACCAGATCGCGATCAAGGACGGCCCGCCGGTGTCGCGGCATCGCCCCTCAGTCGACGTGTTGTTCCGCTCGGCGGCCCAGCATGCCGGCGCCAACGCGCTCGGCGTCATCATGACCGGGATGGGCGACGACGGCGCGCGCGGGATGCTGGAGATGCGCAAGCTCGGCGCCTCAACGCGGGCGCAGGACGAAGAGAGCTGCGTGGTGTTCGGCATGCCCAAGGAAGCCATCGCCCATGGCGGCGTCGAAAAGGTCGTTTCGCTGCATCACATCCCGCGGGAGATCATGCTCTGGTATCAGGCCGGGCACGCCGCGGTGGCAGGTTGATGGCCATGTCGCCCGTTCCGGCCAACACACTCACCGAGGCAACCACCGCGATCGAGGACGTCTCCTCGCGCATCGAGGACGTCTTTGCGCGCGTCGGTCAGGAACTCGGACGCGGCCACCTCATCTTCAAGGAGCTGAACCAGGGCTTAGCTACGCTCTCGGGTGAGCTTTCCGGCGCCGAGATCGAGGGCGCCGCAACGGCGCTGCAGGAGATCGCGGCGCGGCTGAGCGAGTTGGCGCAGGCGCTGCCGGCGGAGAGCGCGCTGCTGGAGACGATCGGCAAGAGCACGGCAGAGGCGTCCTCGCTGCTCAAGCCGCTGTTCAAGCACATCGGGATGATCACCATCATCGCGCGCAGCGCGCGGATCGAGGCGGCCTCGCTCGATGGCGACCGCGAGGGCTTTCTCGCCTTCACCCAGGAAGCCTACGATCTCGGCAGGGCCGTGCAGCGCTCGATCGAAGGCTGCGCGCGGGACCAGCAGCGCCTGTCCGAAGCGGTTGCCACCGCCTCCGGCCGGCAGAAGGAGTTCGAGAGCCGGTATCGGGCCCAATTGGTGTCGGAAAGCGCCGAGCTCGGCGCGGCCTATTCGGGGTTACGCGACCAGCGCAGCAAGAGCAGCCATTTGGCCGACCGCGCCAGTGCCAGCACCAGGAAGATCGCCGAGGCGGTCGGCAGCGCGATCATCTCGCTGCAGGCGGGCGACAGCACGCGTCAGCGTCTCGAGCACGTGTCCCATGGCCTCGGCCTTGCGTCGGAATCCGCGCCGAGCCTCGTTCCTGAAACGATGCCGAGCGATGACGGCGTGGGTGCGATTTGCCGGTTGCAGGCGGCCCAGCTCAGGGATGCCCAGCGCGAGTTCGGCGGTGACGTCGGTCAGATCGTCGGCGCACTGACGGCGATCCTGCACGATGCTGGCAGCGTCGTCGGCCACGGCCGCACGCTGTTCGGCGGCGAGGAGGGCGGCTCGTCGTCGTTCCTGACGCGCATCAAGCAGACGCTGGCACACGCATCGACCCTGATCGCCACCTGCGAGAGTGCCGGCCGCTCGGTCGACGAGGCGCTCGCGATCGTCGAGGACACGCTGACGAAATTTCGCCAGGCGATCGCCGGGCTTGCCGAAGCGACCGTCGACATCACGCTGATCGGAATGAATGCCGGCCTCAAGGCGAGCCATCTCGGCAGCCGCGGCAGC
>NZ_AJQF01000316.1:0-11696 GCF_000261705.1 Bradyrhizobium genomosp. III
GCTCAAGGCGACCGCCGACCAGGTCTCCGCGGGGGCGGGGCGCCTGAGGCCCGTGCTCGATGGTATCGAGCGCTCGGCCAATGAGCTGAAGGAGCTCCGCGTGCAGGGTGATCCCACCCAGCTTGCCAAGCTCGAGCCGCAAATCCTTCAGGCGCTGCGCGAGGTCGAGGCCGGCAATGAACGGCTCGGCAAGCTGATGAGCCGGCTCGTCGACGAAGGCGCGGAGTTCGAGAGGCTGATGAATTCGGCTCAGGGTCTGATGACGAGACTCGGCGAAAGCTCCGCAGCCTTGCCTGCGGTCGCCACGCGGCTCGAGACTGCGAGCGCAGGCGCGCAGCGGCTACAGCCAGAGCTGCGGGATCAGGCGATCCTCGACGATCTCTTCGCGCGCTACACGATGGAGCGCGAGCGGGACGTTCATCGCGAATTCCTGCAAGCGGTAGGACTTAAGTCGATCGCCGCGACGCGCCGGGTCGAGGCGGTCGAGACCGCGGATGACGGCATAGAATTGTTTTGACGACGTCGCCGCGTGCTGCGGCGTCAATTTGACGGGTTGGCTTTGCAGGGCGTTAACCGTCGCGGAATACTCGCCGCGTCGGTCATTGTCGCGCCCCAGAGTTGGTTGCAAATACCAGTGAATTTTACGGCGGACATTTCGATGATGCGAGACGGCAAATATGCGGCCTGGTTCAGGACCCCGCGCGGCCAGGGCACGGGCATCGTGCATCTGGCGGACGGACGGATCTCCGGCAGCGACAGCTTCTTCACCTATGGCGGCTCCTATCAGTTCGGTGACGACCAGCGCTTCACGGCCGTCCTGACCACGCGGCGCTATGCCGAGGGGCCGCCGACCGTGTTCGGTCTGGACGAGGTCGAGGTCCGCCTCGCCGGCGTGTGCACCGGTGCGATGGCGACCTGCTCCGGAACGGCCAGGGAAGCGCCCGACGTGATGTTCGAGGTGACGCTGATCTACAGCCAGGAGGATGCGCCGGCGACGGAGGCTCGAGGCGCCGTCGTGAAGCTCAATGACAAATTGCCCAAGGGCCTCGACAGCCGTTCGCGGCCGCGCCAATTTCCCGCGCCTTCCAGGCCTCCCGCATCTTAGTCTTGCGTTGACGCTATCGCAGCGAAGCGGGCTGCGACCGCGCCGCGGCAACGGTGCATTTAGGCGCAGAGATCTAGGATGAGGCGGCAATCAGGGACGGACGAGACCATGCCTCAGATCTGGATGACATACGACGAATTGGCGTTACTCAGCGGCTGTACGGCCGCAGAAGCCAGAATGCGGGCCATCCATCTGTCGCTCGACCGTCGCAAGAGCCGCGACGGTGCAACGCGCGTCAAGCTTGACCTCGCGCTGACGGCCAGGTTCTTCGCGTCCGTTCGCGAGGCGGATTTCGATCTGGACGGCGCCATCGCCGCGCTCCAGAGCACGCACAGGCAGATGGCCGAACTCCTGGCCCCGACCGGGTTCCGCGAGCGCAGGGCAGCGTAGCCCGCTTCGCGCGATATCCTCGGACCGGCGGCGACAGCGACCCCGGTGGTATCTCCGATAGCCTTTGGCGAATCAGGCATAGACTCGTCTCCGGAATTTCAAGCCGGGGCCGGGGTTTCAACCGCATCGGGCCGTAGAGCCTGTAGGAGAATGCCATGAGGAAAGCCAAGTATCGGGTCGGCGTGACGCTGTTGGGAACGGTGATGCTCGGTGGGCTGCTGATCGTCACAACCGCGCCGTCACGTGCGGAGGTCGTCAAGCTGCAGGCCGACCTCAAGGGCAGCAATGAAGTGCCTCCGAACGGCTCGTCCGGTTCGGGCAAGGCCGAGGCCGCGTTCGACACCCAGACCAAAGTTCTGACCTATACGATTACGTTTGCCAATCTGACTGGTCCGGCGATGGGCGCCCATTTTCATGGCCCCAGTGATGCGGGCAAGAACGCCGGCATCGCTTTGCCCTTCAAGACGGTCCAAAGTCCTATCCAGGGCAGCGCCACGCTCACGGATGCCCAGGCGGCGGACCTGTTGGCCGGCAAATGGTACGCGAACATTCATACGGCCGCGAACCCAGGCGGCGAATTGCGCGGGCAGATGATGAAGTAGGGGGATGTCGCCCTAAAGCGCGATGCGATTAGGATGGATCGTCATCACGCTTTAGGTTGTTGCTTAAGCATGATCTTTTCGGAAAACCGCTGCGCACTTTTGCGGATCATGCTTTGGCGCTGAAGATTTGTCAGCGCCGTGGGCCTCAGGCTGGCGGCCGAGGTAAGAAGGCCAGGATCGTCTGGGCGAGGATGACGCCGACGGTGCCTCCTGCCGCCTTCTGCAGCACGTCCAGGAAACCCGGATCACGATCGGGGGTCAGCGTTTGCAGGACTTCCAGTCCCATTGCGACTGCGATGACGAGCGAGCAGGCCAAAGCGAGCCGGCCGGGCAACAGGAAGGCCAGCAGGAAGCCCAACAGGCCATAGGCGCTGAAGCGCTCGATGACGACGATCCAGTAGGCCTCGTGATGCCCCATCAGCGCCGGCCGTCCCGCCAGCCTTGCCAAGGTGGCATAGGCGATGAGGGCAAGGCAGATTCCCGCGGCTGCGATGAGGTGATTTCGACGCATGGCCCACCATAGCGGCTCGAGGGCCATTCCGCTTCGAAAGACGAGAATATCGTTAAAGCGCCTCGTCGTTCTTCCGGGGCAAGGACTGCCCAAAACCTGGCCGCCATCGCCGGCCGGGAGGCCGTGCAGCGAAGATGGTCAGGCCACCAGGACGCCGCCGGCCGGCGCTGCGGATGCGGAGTGGCGGCGTGAATCGACCAACTCGCTGAATTTCGCATAGGGCAGCGGTGCGGCGACGAGATAGCCCTGTCCTTCCTCGACGCCGGAGGCGATCAGGGCGCGGCGCTGCTCCTCGGTCTCGATTCCTTCTGCTACGACCGTCATGCGGAAGTCCTTGGCCAGCGCGACCAACATCTCGACGATCGTCGTGGTCGATGCATCCACGGTGATGGTGTCGACGAAGAACTTGTCGATCTTGATCGTGTTGGCGCCGAGCCCCTTCAGCCGCGACAGACCGCTGTGACCCACGCCGACGTCGTCGATTGCGACGCGGAAGCCGTGGTCGCGCAATTCGGCCACGACGGTCGCGGCGTGCGCGAGATCGTCGAGCTCGTCGCGTTCGGTGACTTCAACCACGATCTGGCGTGCGGAGATTCTCGCCGCCAGGACCGTGCGACGCAGTGTCTCGACGAAGCCGGCACTCAACAGGTGCTTGGGCACGACATTCACGGACATCTTGAAGGTCTTGTCCGCCTTCAGCACGCCCTGCAGTTCGGCGAGTGCCGATTTCAGGATCTGCCAGGTCATCACCTGGATGCGCCCGCTGGATTCGGCCAGCGGAATGAAGTTCATCGGCGGCACCACCGAGCCGTCCCGACGAACCCAGCGCGCCAGAATCTCGCAGCCCGTGATCTGGCCGGTCCTGAGGTCGAAGATGGGTTGGTAGTAAGGCTTGAATTCGCCGGCCGCGAGGCCGCGATCGAGATCGGCGACCGGTCCTTCCATCCGGCGGCTGCGTGCCAGCAGGATGCCGAACAGTGC
This sequence comes from Bradyrhizobium genomosp. III, assembly GCF_000261705.1. Lineage (NCBI taxonomy): Bacteria > Pseudomonadati > Pseudomonadota > Alphaproteobacteria > Hyphomicrobiales > Nitrobacteraceae > Bradyrhizobium > Bradyrhizobium genomosp. III. The sequence goes on from NZ_AJQF01000316.1 coordinate 3,590, forward strand.
GCCAAGCCCAAGGGCCACCGCGAGCGCCGGCCAATAGGCCTCGCTGTTCCAGCTCGAAAGCACGGCGTGCTCGAGCCGGATCGTGGCGTGAAGCGGGAAGCGCGTGGAATGCCTGTCGAAGCTGATCGGCTCTGACAGGGGCCTGTCGGCGTCGAGCCGGAATTCGCCGAGCTTCTCGCCATTGCTCAAGGCGAGGATCACCTCGCTGTGTGCGCGCAGCTCGGCGGGCATGAGATCGAACAGGCCGGCGTTGATGCCGACGATGGCGACCAGCGCGGAGCTGCGATTGACGTCCCTGAGCACGCCCAATGCGTCGCCGCCGAACTGCTCCACGCGGAACAGCGAGAGCGTCTTGTCGTGCGAGGGCAGCATGTCGCGGCGATCCGCCCATCCCTTGTCGAACTCCAGCGTCTCGGAATAGGCCGAGCAGATCACCGATCCGTCCGGGTTGACGAGACGGACGTCCTTGATCGCCGAGCGCTGGTAAACGTGGAGCCGGATGGCTTGCAGCGCTGCCGGCGCGCAGCTGGCAAGATCACGGTTGGCGAGTTCGTCGAGGCTGGCCGCGGCGAAATCGACCGCAAATTCGGAGCGGCGCAGAACGACCTCGGTCAGCTCGTTCAGTTGGTGCGCCTGCTGGTGGCGAATGACGCCGTCTGCCGCAAAATGGCCCGCCAGCCCGAACGCCATCGTGCTCGCAATAACGAGCGCCGCAAACGAGAGGTTCGGCCGCTGTAATCTCATCCGGTCCAGGCGGAAATCAGGAGAGGCTTCGTGACTGATCTTGGGAATTGATTTTGGGAATTGATTCTAGCCAGCGGGGGCTAAGATAGGGTTTAACGGGCGGACCGGTCCGGAAGGGCTACCGAGTGGTTGCCTGACTGATGGTCGCGCGGCCCGAGCATTGAAAGTTGAGCAGTATGATCAGGACGTTAAGCCTCCTCCTGTCGTTGGTCGTCGGAATCTCCGTGGCTTGGGCGCAGGGAACCAAAGACCAGCCATCGGGCAATCAGCCCACTACCCGCAGCGGCACGGCGACGAATTCCGGTTCGGACAGCATGGGTGGTGCTTTCAAGGGGACGGGGACACCCAACTACGGCACCAGCCCCGGGATGGGTTCCCAGAAGAAGACGCGCAACTAGGTCTGAATAGGCCGGGCGGACTGAAGGCAGGACGCTTGGTCGCGCTCATCGGGGGCGGGCGGAGACGGCCTCTGGATAAGCTCTGCCTGACCTGTCGGTGTGGGGCGCGGCGGGGTCACTGGCGACCCGCAGCCGAAGCACCACAAAAGCGATGTTAATCGCCAGCCAAATCAACATTGCGGAAATGGCAAAATGGACCACTGCCAGACCTCACTGCGAAGTCTGGATAACACCCAGTGATTGCTTTGGTTCCGTCCTGCATTGTGAAAAGCTGGACGGGTCCTCGACGAACTGTTTCCAAGACTAGCCCTTCTTCCCGGTCTTAGGCTTCAGCGAAAGACCAAGCCGCAATGCCATGCGCTTGATCGCATCAGGCGAGCGTCCGAGAACCTTCGCCGCCTCTTCCAGCGAAGCCGAAGACTTGGCCAGCTCCATGAGCCGGCGGTCTTCTTTGAACGACCAGGGCTTGCGCGCCATAACCGAAATCATCCTCTTGTCGACACAACGACAAAGCCGCCAAGCGACCCATGTTCGCTCGACGGCTTTGCTTGGGTGGGGCCGGGCTTGGGGGAGCCCGGTGCGAAGATGGATATGCGATCGGTGAGACTTCGCAACAAACAACGCGGATTAAGCTAACTGCTCAACCTTACCGCGATGAAATCGACGCGCGACGCTCCGTATAACCACGGTGTTTCGCTGGCGAATCCGATGCGCGCCTTCCGACGGTCGCTTTCAGCCGCGCCGGTCCAACGTTTGAAGCGCCAAATGAACGAGGGTTCATGGTGTCGGCCTGTCGAGTTCTGGTAAAAAGAACTGAGCCTCTTCTCCGCGCTCTGTGCCCTCGCGTGCCGACCAATCTTCAAGCATCACGTTGCACAAACTTCATCTTCGTCTGACAAAAGTTTCAGCGGTGACGATCTTGAAGTCGACACAACGAAAAGATGAAAATGAGCGCGGGAGGAACGTTCCGGCAAACGTGGGAACATTCCAATGTTAGCTGCCTTGGTTTTGATTTCGATTTTCGCCGCGGGCTTTGGCTGCGGCTATGGCGTACGGGCGTGGCGTTCGCGGAAGCGATCGGCACGATATCGTCTTTACGCACCCTATACCCCCGCCTCGATGGAAGCCGGTCGTACCCAGCGGCCATCGTAACCGCGGGACTGCGCGCGTATTGCCCCATGGTCGTGGCGAAGTAGAAATAACCATGTGCGGTTAGGTTAATCTGTCGCCGTCCTTGAGGGCCCAGGAAAGGCAACCTAAGACGGATCAGTTCATTGCGAATTCGAGTCCTCTATTTCCGGAGGGCGCGCGGGTAGGCGTAGATGACGTGGCTGATTGCGTTGCTGGGCGCGACGACTTGCGCTCTTATTTTGATTGCGTTTGTTTGTAGCTATGGCCGGCATCTGAGAGATCTTCCAGGTCCTTGGATCATGAGCGAGGGTCATTCAAATGATTGATCAACGGCAGAACGCGCCGCGCAGATATTTTGTTGACGCGCAAGGGCATCGTGTTCTGATAGGCCTGTCGCTGGAGGAGACGGCGGAATTCGAGGCGCTGGATCTTGCACCGAAGGAAACGGTGCAAATCGTGGCCGAAGCCCGCGCAGGCACGGGAGCGGCCGCGGTTGACGACGTTCGGTGGCTCGAGCTCTATTCCAAGCACGAAGGAGCCTGGCGGGCCTGGATCGCACAAAGCCAGGCGGGGCGGACGCAGGATTTAGGCTTTGTTAACTATGCCTGACCGATGGTAGCGGCTTAGATCTCGAAAATGGGGATGGCCCACATGTTTCAGCTGTTCCTGAGAGCACGCGCGCACAACCTCCTCGGCTCCCGCCGTGAGGACAAGGGCTTCAAAGCCCGCTCCGCCGAGCGTGATGCGGAGACAGACCGCGCGAGGGTCGACGCCGTTATGGTCGCCATCGACACCGCGCTACGAGATGCGGAGAGGGAGCAGGTCGGCCTTAGTCGACGTGTCGATGACGCGCTGGCGCGAGCATCCGTCACCTTTGGAAACGGCACCGACGAGTACCTCGAGCGGGAGGCGCTCGACAATCATCACCAGGATCTCTTCGCGGCGGACATCTCCAATGGCCAGCGGCGGCTCAAGGAGCTGGCAAGCACCATTGCTCACTTGAAGTTCGTCAAGACCGCAATGCTCACGCGTTTTCCGAATTTCAAGCCGCCGCAGCTCAACAGCTAGTATTGGAGCTCTTGCTGCGCGCGCTCGGCCATCCTTCGAGACGCCCAGGGCAGACCGCGTGACAATTCGGCGCCGCTTTGCCGTTTGGCGCGTCGATCCTTTTTGCTATGGTCCCGGCAAGCATTCACGCTTCGAGGGAGCAGCAAGGTGCCGGTCAGGAATATGCGAAGGTTGGTTGGATTGGCATGCGTGTTGACGTTGGCTGCGCCGGCGACGGCGTCGGCCATCACTGCCGAAGTGGCGCGCGCATGCGAAGCGGCGGTGGCCAAGGCCTTTCCGCCCAGGCAAATCGGCAACCCGGCGGCCGGGAGTGCCAAGGGAACGGCCAAGGATCAGCGCGCATACTTCCAAAAATGCGTCGCGAACAACGGTAAGGTCGACGACGCTCCGGCGGAGCCGAAGGACGGCAAGCCTAGTAAGTAGCGGCCGTCGATCTAACGCGGCGGCGGGCAGGGAGAATAGAACGCGCCGTTCGCCGCGTTGATGCGTTCGACGCATTGGTTGGGATCGGTGATCGTCCCGGCCACGGTGAAATCGTAGCCGATGCCTTTGACGACGACGATGTAGCGGCCCGGCGAAAGCGTGAAGCCGTCCTGCTCCGGTTGCAGCAACAGCATCCTCTGCTGATCCTCGACCGGCCCCACTTTGTAGGGGTAGGACATGCTGCGAATGACCCAGGAATCGCCCGCGCTGACTATGGCGGCCTTGCCGGAGGCATCGACGCCCATTGACCGGGACACCTTCGCGACGACTCGAACCTCGGTCACGCTTGCCTCAATGCTTCCGTCCGGCCTGAACACGATGAAGTTGACATCTCCGCTTGTCAGGGTCGTTGCACTCGGCGTGTTGATGGCCGCCGAGATCGCAACGCGGCGGTCTGGAATCTTCCCGGGGACCGGCTTCAGTTCCTGGAGTTGCCCCTCGTTCAGCGCGTAGACGCCGAAGGTCGTCGGCAAAGGCATGGAGGGGTGTGCAGGTGGCGCCGGCTCCTTTGCGCTGTCGGGCGATCGTTCGACACTCGCGCTCTCCGACGGGGACGGGGCGGTGGCCGGCCGGGGCTCGGGGTTGCCCGGCGCGCGCTCGGATGGCAGCACCAATTGTGACAGTGCGGCCACGTGCGTCCTCAAACGCGGCCAATAGATCACCGCGCTGCTGGCGCTGGCCATGAGCAGGAGAATGCCGGCCAGTCGAACCAGGAAAGTGAAGGCGCCGCTCCGCTTGGGCCGATCCGGCGATCGCGGCGAAGCCACGGGACGGCGCGCGGCTTCCGCGTCCTTCGCAGCAGGCGGCGAAGCGGAAACGGGTAACGATATCGGAATAGGCGGGGGAGCGGGGGTCTGGACGGACGGGGGAACCGGAGCTGCGGTTGCCGCAATTTTTTGCGGCTCAGACGCGGCGCTACGCTCGAAGGAACGCTCGACCTCCTTGATGGCACGTTCGAGGACTTGCTGAAACTCGCGCGATTCCCGCGCGTCGGCATGCGTAAATTGCTCCATAAGCTTGACGCGCGCCAGCTCATAGACGATCTCCCGCATCTGCCGGGGATCGTCGGATACGGCGCGGATGCGGCTCGACAGGAGACGGATAAACCCGGCTTTGATCTGTTGCGCCGAGGGAGCGTTGGCTGCAGTTTCACCGGAGTCGGTCATCAAGGCCGATCAAGTAGCCCGGATAGGGCTATTTCGCTAGGTCTTTCCGCTTCAAACGTCTCGAGTTGAGCCGGTTTGGCTTCGATTGGCGGGTCCGCAAAGGCCTCGCGCGGTGTTCGAAGGTGCTTGCTTTTGGGCGAGAACCTGTGACATTTCGCCAAGCTCTTCTCTTTCTGGTGCTCGACCATGCGCGGCGTTCTAGCAGTCCTCACGGTTTTGACCTTCGTGGTTTCGCCTGCCGTTGCGCAAGGGACCAAGGATCAGGCCAACACCACGAGCTCGAGCATCATCACGACCCCCACGAAAAAGGCGCAGACCAATCAGGCTGCCTCGCGGCCGACCGCCGTTCGGAACCTTTCAGGCAGGCTGCCTGCTGGAAAGTCGGCCCAGGGTGTCTGGCGAGACGGCAAGCTGGTTGCCGTCCCCCGCTAAGGTTCACCCAACGAACCGTGAAGGAACGGTGATCGCCTCCCTGACGTTCATGCTCGGGAGATATCGTATGAAACGACCAGTTCTGATCGCCATTGCGTTGCTTGTGCCCGCCGCTGCCTGGGCCCAGGGCGTCAACGATCCTTCGACGCCCAACCGCAACGTGACCATTGTCAATCCGTCGCAGCCCGCGCCGCCCAACGCGACGCGTAACATCCCGAGCCGGATCGAGCCCCCCGTGACGAGGGGCGGCGGATACGCCCGACCCTATCACGGGAATAGAACCCGGGGCAGTGGCTCTAGCCGCCGTTAGTCGCGCTGAACACCGCCAAGACGCAGGGCCGGCTATTGCGGATTGACCTCGACCTCCAGTGTCGATGTCCCCGCAACCTGACGGTTCTTGCCCGAGATCAGCAGCGTGAACTTGTCGCTGCCGGGCGCCCCGGCTTCTGCCGAATAGCGGAAGCCGGACCCAACCACCGCCAATTGTCCCCGTGATGGCCCGCTCACGACCGATACCTTGAAGATCTGCATGTACGACCAGCGCAGGCCCTGGATGCACTCCGCGCCAGGTGCGATCGACATCGTCCATTTCACCGTATCGTGCGACAACGCGAACGGCGTCCGTTCCTTGATGCAGATGGGGCTCGCCTGCGCCGCGAGGCCAGACATGGCGGACGCCGCGAGGACAACACCTGACAGCAATACCGGTCCTGTACGCATTCTCGGCAACTCCACCAGCTTATGCCGAAATCTAACGGCGACGATTTAACGTGGTCTTGGAGCGCAGCTGTTTGCCTTTGAGCCGCTCATCACACGTGGATCTCGGAAAGCGCGATCATCCGGTCGGCTCTCTCCAGATCCTGCCATCCTACCTCTGTTTTGCCCGACGGATCAAATCCGATTTCGGGAAAGGCGTAACTGATTGAAATGGTTGGCGCCGGCTACTGTGCATGGGGTTGTTTTCGACTTTTGATGGGACGGCGCAGCGTTCCTAAAATCTTGCAATTGGCAGCCGCATGAGCTGAAGTTGAGGGGGCCGCTGGATGCTGCTCGGCCCGTTTGGGAGTCATCGGAGTGCGATACATTCGCGGCAAGTCCACATCGGATCGCTGGATATCCGGGCGCGCGCCGGTTCAGGCGGCCGTGGCCGCCGCTGTCGGATTCGCCCTCTCTGCCTACCCGCTCTCATGTCGTGCTCAGACTGAGCCGGAGCCATCCATCAACGACTATCTTCCACCAAGCGAGCCGGAAGTGACGCGCGACGAATGGCGGCAGCGGATCGAGGACGCACGGCGCCGAGCCAAGGAAGCTTCGCGCGAGCGGCGGGAGCATCCCGAACTCTACAAGCCGATTCCGGAAGATCCGGACCTTGTCGCGACCGAACGCCTTCTCCGCGACGATAGCCTGCAGCGAGGCGATATCGTCACGACCAAGAAGGGCATGTTCGTCTATCAGGGGCGATCCGACCAACCGCGCCGCGATCAGGACTTCGTGCCGGTCAACCCGAAATCGGTGCGCTGAAATTCAGTACCGCCGCAAGATCTCGTTGAACTTGGGATCGGTCACTTTCGTGGTGTCGAGCAGCAGCGCCTTGCCTTGCGGAGTTGCCTGCACATAGGCCGCGATCAGCAGCGGCTCGTAACGCGAGCGATTGGCTAGCGCCGCGCGGATGTCGGATTGCGCCAGCAGCTTGATCTCCTCGTCCGTTGCAGCCGCGCCCGAGGTCACGGTCCGGACGCGAGCGAAGGCGACGTCGATCGGCACCGATCCGGTCAAGTAGGACATCTTCACAGCCGGCGTCGCCGCTTCGCCAGCCTGCGCCTGCAGCGTGCCGAGCGTGAGCCAGAGCGCGGGCCTGATTGGTGATACTTTCAAGGCAGCGACGACGGCGCCTTGGGCGGCCTTGTTCTCGCTGGCCCGCCCGGCCGCATCGGTTGAAGGACGGTGCAGAACGTCAGCGGCCAGTGCCGCCGCGTAGTTCGCGAGCAGGTCCCCATCCAGCGAAACCGATGCCAAGACACCGCCGGCGGCCAGCTTGGCCTTCTCGGGCGGAATCTCGCCCGAGAACAAATCACTCGCGCGAAAGTTCGGTCGGACGAGATCGCCGTAGAATTCCATGCCGGCATGAAGCGCCAGCACGATCGCGGTGCAGATGCCGATGACGCGAAGCAGGAACATGCGGTTCATGGTGAAATCGACGAGGCCTGTGAGGGCGAAGCGAGCACGGGATTGAAACGAGAGCAGGGCTCTTAAATTGCGAGCAGACTATCACCTTGGATCGTCAGCAGCGTCAAGTTTCCGGTCGCATAGGCGCCGGTGTCGATGTTGATGCGGTTCGGGCGAATATCGGGCACGCTGACCGGCGTGTGACCGTGGACGATATATTTGCCGAAGCGCTCCTCGGACGCCAGGAATTCCTCGCGGATCCAGAGCATATCCTCATCCTTCTGGCGTTCGAGCGGCACGCCAGGCTTGACGCCGGCATGGACGAAGAAGAAGTCGCCGCAGGTAAAGGACGAAGGCAATTGCTGCAGGAACGCCAGGTGCTCGGGCGGTAGTGCGCGCCTCAGTCCTTCGATCAGCTCGACCTGCTGCTCCGCGGACGGATTCATGGTCGGCGTGATGCCGTAGGAGACCAGCGTCAGCAGGCCGCCATAGTGGCGCCACTCCTGCAGGCGGGGCGGG
>NZ_AJQF01000317.1:0-38076 GCF_000261705.1 Bradyrhizobium genomosp. III
GCCGGATCCTTGAGGACCTCGAGCAGGAAGATTTCGTGGTTGCCCTTGAGGCAAACCGTCTCGTGTGTTTTCGAGCGTTCGATCAACAGATCAAGAACGGCGCGCGAGTCCGGGCCGCGGTCGACGTAGTCGCCGAGAAAGACCTGGATGGCCCGTTCGGGGGCCGAGCGGGCCAGATCGACGTCGATGACGGTTAACAGCGATTGAAGCAGATCGGCGCGGCCGTGCACGTCGCCGATGGCATAGACGCGAACGCCGTCGGGAAGCCGAGGCTTGGTCTTCTTTCGAAAGCGTGAGGAAAGGCCCATCAGGTCGGTCGAATCGCTTCCAGCGTCACGAGCGGAACGTCGCGATGGCTCTTAGCAGAACAAGTCACACATCGGTATTCTTAATTGTTTCCGACCAAGGCGCCCGCATTTTGATTAAAGGATCGCGCGGCTTTTGAGCCGTATTTCAAGACGTCCCGCGTAGCGTCTCCCCAACAAGAACGGGGAGCGCGACATGCGCAAAGTTGTAAAGTTCCTGGCGGCCGTGGCCGCCATCGTCGTTGCTGCGGGGGTGCAGCAGCGCGCTGAAGCCGCATTCGTCGGTGCGCCTTTGGGGCTGCGCGGGGCCATCCAGTACATCAAGTTCGACCAGCCGACGCTGGCGCCAATGGCGTTCACGCTGTTTTGCCTGAAGTACAAGGACGAGTGCAAGCCGCGGCCGCAGCACATCGTGTTCAGGGGCGGGCGCCTGAAGCTTACGGCGGAGCGGCTGGCGCAGATGCAAGAGGTCAACCAGAAGGTCAATACCGCCATCCGTCCCGAGGCCAATCTGGAAGGGCTGCGCGGCGAGAAGTGGCTGCTGCATCCGACCAGCGGCGACTGCAACGATTACGCTGTGACAAAACGCCACGAACTGATCGCCAAGGGCTTTCCGGCGCGCTCGGTGCTGCTCAGCGAGGTCGTGACCACCTGGGGCGAGCATCATCTCGTGGTCGTGGTTCGCACCTTCGCCGGCGATCTCGTGCTGGACAATCTCTCCGGCCACATTCTGCCGTGGTCGAAGAAGCCCTATCGCTGGGTCCGCATTCAGTCGCCCAAGAACCCGAACTATTGGGCCTCACTCGGCGATCGCGCGGTCTGATCACCCGCGCTCTATCGTGATCCGGATTGGCTGACGCTCTGCGACAGCCCCAGTCCCACGATCACTGCAAGGCACAGGATTGCTGCGGGCCGCAGCAATCCGGGCCCTGCGAAGCTCTGAACCAGCGCAAACAAAACACAGGCTGCGGCGGCCGCAGGGAAGAACGAGTCGCGTCCGCGCTGCAAGGCGCCGAAGAACAGGCGCAACAGCGCGATCGAGCTCACCGCCAGAGCGGCCGCCAGGCCGATCCATCCCGTGCCAGCAAAGACCGCCGTGGCTGTCGACGGCGCGGTCAAAGCGGCTCCGACATCGCTCTGGTAGATCCGGCCCACCGCAGCAAAGGTCCCGGCGCCCGCGCCGAACCAGCGCGTGTCGGTCAACATCCGCTCCAGCGCGGCCCGCGTTTCAGCCCCCACATCCGGGACGAGCCGCAAGAGGACCGGTCCGGAGCCCTTTTCGAACAGGAATGACAGGACGATCGCAGCCCCGATCAAGGCGGCGGCCGACAAGGCGCCCGCTGCGAGCGGTGATAGATCGAGCCTGCGAATGACGAGGATCAGCAGGATCAGCACAATGCCAAAGCTTGCTGCGATCGCGCTGTTCGTGCCCGACAGGCCGAACACCGCAAGCGCGCTTGCCAGTGTGCCCATAAGCCCGCAAAGGCCGATCGCCACCGAGCGAAGGACCGAGTGATGCGTCTCGGCCCGTTCGGCAGCGAGCTGCATCACCGCCAGATTGAGCATGAGACCGAGGCCGGCCATGGTTGCCGTGAGATCAGCGGGAACGGTCGCCGCAAGCGCCGGCGACAGCCGATGCAGGTCCAACATCAAGGCGGAGACCGCGGTTACGCCGCTCAGCACAAAGAGAACCAGCTCGGCACGGCTGCGGTTGCGGACCACCAGGATGGTGACGCCGAGCAACGAGATCGCCGCAAGCGCCAGCAGCAGCGCGCTGACGGTCAGGCCGATATCGGCCGTGATCGGTCCGAACGGCAGGCCACCTACGGCATCGTGCGTGCTGGCCCAGATCGGATGGGCAAAGCTCAGTGGAAGAGGGGCGAGTTGGGCCGCGATGGACAGCGGAATGGCGATCGGGATCCAGCGGCCCCAGGAGGTCGCGCGGACATAGTGGTCGTAATCGGCTTTTCGCGCGCTCGTGGTGGCCGCCAACAAGCTTAGCGCGGCGGCCATCGTCCCGAGATACGCACCGAACTTGGCGCCGGCGATTTCGAGAGCGGAAGCGGAGACGATGGAAACGATGAGGGCAAAATAAGCGAGGGACAAACGGCGCGCTCGAAGGGAATCCTGAAACGGTCAGGTCACCATACAAGCGAGCGGGTGGTTTTCAAACAGAGGCCTGCCTCGGTCCAACGCTTAAACCTTAAACCGTGAACCTTGGGCCATTTGCGCGCGGGCTCGTCGCGGCGTTGATCGGCGAGATCAGCGGGTGGCCTTGATCGGACGGCCGAAGACGCGGGCGGCACGTGCGGCGGCAAGGCCAAAGCGCGCCGCCGAGCCGAAGAGATAGCCGCCCTGAAGGGCGATGGCCGCGAGTGCCACGCCTTTGAGGCTCTCGAGCAACGTGAGATCGAGCATCAAGCCGACCGGGACGGCGGTGAGCACCATGACGAAGGTCAACGGCAGCAGGACCAGGACGCGAAAGCGTTGGCCCAGTACGGCACCTACGAGAAAGCTGAAAATCAAAAGCGCGGTCATCCGAAACACTCTCCGTGCTTCGGACCCTAGGTTCCCCACCCTAAAAAGACCCTTAAGCTGTATGGCTAAATTTGGCCTATTGGCTGCAATTTGCCAGCAGCGAATGATAGGCCTCCCGCAAGCCGTTCAGGGCCACCACGCCCTTGATCTCGCTGTCGCTTTCCCTGACCACCACCGACAGCGAGGCCGTCGTCTGCCACTTGCCGGCGGCAAAGGCCGAAACCTCGTCGGGCAGCAGCACCGCGGCGCCTGCGGCCGCCATGCTGGCGTCAAAGGTCAGGGTACCGCCGCCGCTCGCGGCGATGGTGACCTTGGGGTGGCTCCGCGGCGGGAAGGGCCGGATCAAGGCCACCAGCACGTCGATCTTGCCCTTTGGCGCACAGCGGACGATGAGGCCGGCAAAGTCCGGGTCGGATTGGGTGGTATCCGCGGTCTTCGTGATGGCCGCGAAGCTTTCGCCGTCCTTGGCCCCTTGGGTGCGGCTGAACTTCCAGACGGAGGAGGGGGCAGGGGCGGCCACCTCGACAATGGGTGCGCCCTGGCACGAGGACCGCGCGCTGCCAGCGCAGGAGGTAGCAGAGCCCCAGGGGCGATCAGCCGCGCCAAGGAGGGAGCCTGCCAACAGCGGGACAAGAAGGAGGCCAGACAATGGGAGTTCCTATCCTTAACGGCCCAGACTTAGCAGAGCGGCGAGAGGTCAAGAAGCCTCGCGCTCGACACACGGAGCCCTTGAGTTGGGCGGTTTGCTCGCCGACCGGGCACACGAAATACAACAAATGGTCACAAAGGGTTAAACCAAGCCCCAAAGAGTGGCCCGCACGCAACAGTAGCCGACCGATCGCTCCATTAACCACCGGGAACCCTTGTCGCACCACCCCCTAGGCCGTACCAATCAGGGCTAATTGGGGTCTCTTGGGGCGCGCGATTCATGCATTCCTTTGCCAAGTCTTATTTATTCAAGCCAGCGCTCCTGATGGCCGCTTTGGCGCTCGGAGCGTGCTCGACCAATCCCGGCTCGGGTCCGCTGACGGACGACGTCAACAACAAGATTCAGACTGAAAACGCTCCCGCTTACGAGCTGGTGCCGCTCAATCCGGCCACGGTGAAGATCCTGCACACCCATGAGCCCAAGGGGCTCGCGGGGGCGTTCACGGACAAGCGGCCGCCGGCCAGCATCGTATTCGGCATCGGCGACGTCGTCAGCGTCACTATCTTTGAAGCCGCGGCAGGCGGTCTGTTCATTCCGGCGGAAGCCGGCGTCCGCCCGGGCAACTATGTGACGATCCCGGATCAGTCGGTCGACAATGACGGCTTCATCACGGTGCCCTATGCCGGCCAGATCAAGGCCGCGGGGCTTACGGCGGTGCAAATCCAGCGCGCGATCATCGACAAGATCGGCAACCGCGCCATCGAGCCGCAGGCGGTCGTCGCGATGTCCTCGCAGCGCACCCAGCTCATCAGCGTGCTCGGCGAAGTCAATTCGCCGGCGCGTTATCCCGCGAGCGCGGCGGGCGCAAAGGACAAGGTGCTCGATGCGATCACCCGCGCCGGCGGCATCAAGGGCCAGGGCTTCGAGACCTGGGTCATGCTGGAGCGTGGCGGACGGCGGGCCACCGTGCCGTTCGAAAATCTCGTGATGGCGCCCGAGAACAACGTCTATGTTCGCCCCGACGACAGCATCTACGTCTATCGCGAGCAGCAGAAGTTCCTGGCGTTCGGCGCCAGCGGCCAGAGTGGCGAGTTCAACTTCGATGCCTGGCGCATCAACCTCGGCGAAGCCATGGGCAAGGCTGGCGGTCTTCTCGATGGCCAAGCCGATCCGGCCGCCGTGTACATGTATCGCCGCGAGCCGCGCGAGGTTGCGGCCCAGCTCGGTATCGACGTGAGCAAGTACACTTCCGAGACCGTTCCGGTCATCTTCAACGTGAACCTCCGCGATCCCGGCGGCTTCTTCCTTACCACCAAGGTCATGATGAAGAACGGCGACGTGATCTACGTCTCGAACTCCCGCAACGTCGAAGTTACGAAATTCCTGCAGTTCCTGCGCGTGATCATGGCCACCGGCTCGGATGCGGTGAATCTCTCCAACGACGCCCTGATCTTCCGCAACAACGTCAAGCTGGCGCCGTAAAGGCCGACTTGATCGACCAGAAGCGATGGCACCGGGGCTTTGTCCCGGTGCCATTTTCGTTTAGCAAGCGGTTCTGCTGCCGCTACCAATTCGGGATTGGGTCAAAGCGCCACTGGGCACGGTGCGCCGATCATCGGTCACCCCGCATTGTTGCAAGGGGCTTCATGCGCTTTCGGACACTTTGCCGTCTTTTGGCTCTCGTCCCCGTCGGCTTCGGGCTTGCACCGCTCGGGCAGGCTCTCGGCGCTGCTGCAGAGCTAGGCGTCCGCCACCGCATCGACGTGATGGTCTCCGCGGAGCCTGACGCTCCTGTCTTGTCGCGCCTCAAGGGCGCCAAGGGCGAGCTTTCCTTCACGGTCCGGCTGTCGGCGAACTCCAAGGAGAGCAAGTTCTTCGGGATGCTGCGTCCGTCCTTCCCGGATATCGCTGTCCCCGATGGTGCGGGAAAGCCGCTGGTCCAGCAGACCAAGCTATGGGAGGAGGAGGTCTGCCATCAGCGCCGTGGCCTGCCCAAAGTCACGGTGACGCAGCTCGGCGGGCATTTCGGCGAGGGGGAGGGGCGGATCGAGATTTCCGCCATCAACCGGCACATCGGCGTCCTGGTCCCGCCCGACGAATTAACCCCTGGAATAAAACTCGATCAGGGGAGTGATAGCTTTGGGCTATTCTTTGCATTCCGGGCGCAGACCCGGAACAGCCGCCTCAATGTGGATCTGAAGATCTATCCGATCGATTGCTTCCTCTAAGCCCAAGAGCAAGGCTCGCCTCAAGAAAGCACGATGCGCCTTTGGCCTCCCAACATAGACTGGCTCAGGATTCGTTGGTCATGGAGCCTGCCCGCGACCTTCATCCTGTTCTTTGTGGTGGCCGGCGCGCCGTTTCCGTTCGGCTCGACCAATGATCTGTCGATCGCATTCTGGTGCCTGTGCCTCGGGGTAGCGGTGATCGTCGCGCCGACGCGCGATCTGCGGGCACCGCATCTGTGGCTGCTCGCCGGCATCGGCGTGATCGTTGCGGCTTACGCCTTCGTGCTGCACGAGCAGCTCTCCGACCATCCCTGGATTGCGCCATTCCAGCCGATCTGGAAGCAGGCCTCGGAGCTGCTGGGCGTGCCGATCGCTCCTTCTGCTTCCATCGTCAAGAACGAGGCGTTCTTCGCGCTCGGCGCGCCGCTCGCCAACATCCTCGCCATCATGCTTGGCATCACCGTCGGGGCCGATCGCGACCGCGCACGCCGCCTGCTCTGGGTGATCGCGATCTCAGGCGCACTCTACGCCCTCTATGGCGTGCTCTCGTTCCTGATCGAGCCCACCATGATCCTGTGGCGGGACAAGACGGCCTATCTCGGCAGCGTCACCGGCACCTTCATCAACCGCAACACCGCGGCGGCCTATTTCGGCTCCTGCGCGGTGATCTGGATGCTGCTGATCCTGGAGGATGTCCGCCGCCGGCTTCCTGAGCGGCACATCGAGTGGCGACGCCTGTCGCTCGACGTGCGCACGATCCCGCCAAAAGAGATCCTGCCGCAGCTTGGCTGCCTGCTGATCTGCCTGATGGCGATGTTCATGACGACCTCGCGTGCCGGCGTCGGCCTGTCGCTGCTCGCGATGATCGTCTCGTTCACGCTCTTCCTCCGAAAAGATCTGCCGCCGCGCACCGGCATCTGGATTTCGCTCGGCTCGGGCCTCGCCGTCGCGCTCGGCCTCTTGCAGCTGCTCGGCGGACGCGTCTCCAGCCGCTTCGACAGCCAGGGCCTGGTCGACGAAGGCCGCATCGAGGCCTGGAAATCGACGCTGCGGATCATCGGCGACAACCCGTGGTTCGGCACAGGCATGGGCACCTTCCAATGGGCCTTTCCGCCGTATCGAAGCCCCAACATCTCGATTCGCGGCGTCTGGGATGCCGCGCATTCGACGCCGCTGGAGCTTGCCTCCGAGGTGGGCATTCCCATGGCGCTGCTGGTGGCGCTCGGCTGGGCCATCATGCTGCTCGTCCTGGCCAGGGGCGTGTTCGGACGCCGGCGCGATGCCATCATCCCGCTGGCGGCGGTGGCGACCGCGACGCTGTCGCTGCTGCATTCGTGCCTCGACTTCACGCTGCAGGTGCCCGGCTACAGCATTCCATTCTTTGCGCTTTTCGGCGCGGGCCTGGCGCAGTCCTTCCGCACCAAGGAGGGCCGGGCGATGGCGGAGGCGGGCGCCACCAGGCGGCGAGGCGAGGGCCATCCGACAACCGCTGGCGCCGCCCCGAGCCGGGTGCCCCAGCTTCATAAAAGTGTCTAGATTTGAAGCAGTTGCGTCGTTTACGAAGTCTTTAGAATAAGTGGACAGCTGTTTTCTCTTCGGTTAGGTTCCGCACTGCACAGCCATTTGCCCGGGCCGAGGAAGCACATCGGGGCAGCTGATTTTTTGGAGGTTGATTTATGAGCGTTATCAAGATTGCGCTTCGCATGGCTGCCGCCGCGGCCCTCGCCGCGACGATCTCGTCGGCCGCCAGCGCCGCCGTCTACCCGCCGCAGCGCCAGCTGCCGGCCACCGTCATTTCCGACTTCAAGGCTTCCCCCAACAGCCTGCTGCAGCAATATCCGACCGGCGGCCCGCAGCTGATCTCGCGCGTGCGCGACCTCGGCGCCTCCGATCCCACGACGCTTCCCGGCCTGATCGCGCTGTTGAAGGATCCCGCGACCACCAAGGACCAGATGCGCGCGATCGTCGGCGGCCTCGCCCAAATCGCCCGCATGGCCGCACAGTCCGACCAGGCCTTCGCCAATGAGATCCAGGCCGCGATCGCCAACACCGGCAACGCCGACGTGATCGCCGCCTACCAGGCCGCGACCGGCGACGTCGCGATCGCCGCGACCGGCGGCGGCGCGGGCGGCGGTGGCTCCGGCGCGGGTGGGCCGACCGGCAACAGCGGTTTCGCCAACGGCGGACCCGGCGGCACCCTCGGCACCTTCGGCGGTCTGCACTATGCGACGCAGGTCAACCCGAACGCGAGCAATGGCGTTAGCGGCACCACGAACAGCGTGAGCCCGCGCCGATGACCGGTCCGGCCCTGCGGCCGGCCAGATGAGACATGACGACAGCGGCGCCATCGGGCGCCGCTTTGCTTTTGCGCCGTTAAGCTTCCTGCAAAATGTCGCGTAAGACGCGCTGTGCACTGCATCGACCGCGTTCAATTGCAGGCAGGATTGTGCTAGTGGTTCGCCCAGCGCGGGCTTTGGCATCAGATTTGCCCCGGACGCAGCTGGGCTGTTGGCGAACATTAATCCCAAGAACACACATCGATCCATTTTCAGGAATTGCTAGATGTTGCAGGTGAACAAGCCGACCTCCGAGATCAACCGTGATTTCGCCGAGGCCGACGGCTCCCCGTCGCAGACGCTGACTTCCTATCTCGACATTATCCGCCGCCAGTTCCCGACCATGGTCGCGATCGTCTCGGCCTGCGTGATCCTGGCGCTGCTCTATCTCTTCACCGCCGCGCCGCTGTTCACCTCGACCGCCTCGATGGTGATCGACACCCGCAAGGTGCAGCTGTTCCAGCAGCAATCCGTGCTCGGCGACATCGCGGTGGATTCCGCGACGGTGGAAACCCAGGTCGAGATCCTGAAGTCCGAGAATATTAGCCTCGCAGTGATCCGCGAGCTGCATTTGACTGATGACCCCGAGTTCGCCGGCGCCGGAGGCGGGCTGCTCGGCACGGTGGTTGGTGCGGTCGCTGGCCTGTTTTCCGATGGGCATGTGCCATCCGAATTCGAGCTGACGCGCAAGGCCTTGGAGCGCTTCGAGAAGAACCGCACCGTCAAGCGGCTCGGCCTGACCTATGTGATGGAGATTGGCTTCACCTCAAAGGACCCGGCCAAGGCGGCGCGCATCGCCAACGCGATCGCGGATGCCTATATCGTCGATTCCCTCGAGGCTAAGTACCAGGCGACCCGCCGCGCCAGCGTCTGGTTGCAGGATCGCATCAAGGAGCTGCGCACCCAGGCCTCCGCCGCGCAGAAGGCGGTGGTGGATTTCAAAACCGCCAACAACATCGTCGACACCGGCGGCCGGCTGATGAACGAGCAGCAGCTCGCCGAGGTGAACAGTCAGCTCGTGATGGCGCATGCGGCCACCGCCGAGGCCAAGGCGCGGATGGATCGCATCAACGACATCCTCAAGCAGGAGATTCCGGACGCCAGCGTCGCCGACGCGCTGAAGAACGACACCATCGTCAAGCTGCGCGGTCAATATGTCGACATGGCCTCCAAGGAATCGATCTGGGCGATGAAATACGGATCGGATCACTTGGCAGCCGTCAACCTGCGAAGGCAGATGGCCGAGATCAAGAAGAACATCGTCGACGAGCTGAAGCGGATCCAGGAATCCTACAAGAGCGATTACGACATCGCCCAGACTCGCGAGGAGGCCATCAAGTCGAGCCTCGCCAACGTTGTTTCGGAATCTCAGCTTACCAATCAAGCTCAGGTGCAGCTTCGTGAACTAGAAAGCAACGCGCAATCCTACCAGGCGATGTACGACAATTTCCTGCAACGTTACATGGAAAGCGTGCAACAGCAATCATTCCCCATCACGGAGGCGCGCGTGATTAGCGCGGCGAGCACGCCGCTGGTGAAAAGCTTTCCGAAGACATTGATTGTCCTCGCTATTGCGGTGTTCGGCGGCCTGATGCTGAGCTTCGGTGCGGCGATGGCGCGTGAACTCACGGACAAGGTCTTCAGAACTACCGGGCAGGTGGAAGAGGTGCTGGGAGCGAACTGCATCGCCATTCTGCCGGCCCTCGGTGGCGCGCCTTCAGGATCCAAGCTTGGCGCTAAGTTTGCCCGGAAGAGCAATCCGCAGCCAGATCTGCTCCGCTATGTGATCGAGAATCCATTATCGCGGTTTTCGGAAGCTATACGCTCACTGAAAGTAGCAGTGGATCTCAATTCTATCGTGCGCGAAAATCGTGTTTTAGCGACCACCTCGACGCTGCCAAACGAGGGCAAGAGCACGCTGTCAACGAATCTCGCGCAGTTGATGGCGCATGGAGGTGCACGGGTGATCTTGGTCGATGGTGACTTGCGCAATCCATCGCTGTCACGTGCCCTGGTGCCCGATGCCAAGATCGGTCTTGTAGATGTGGTCGCTAACAAAGTGCAGCTTGAAGACGCGTTAACTGTCGATCCCGAAACAAAGCTTTCGATCCTCCCGGCGGGCATCACCTCGAAACTTTTCCACACCAATGAGATACTGGCCTCAAAGGCGATGCATTCGTTGATCACGCTTCTTCGATCAAAATACGATTATGTGGTCGTAGACATGCCGCCGATGGCGCCTGTAGTCGATGTGCGCGTCACATCTTCTTTCGTCGATTCTTATGTGTTCGTTGTGGAGTGGGGGAAGACCAACATTGATGTTGTTAGACACAATTTGCGAGGCTCGCCAGAAATCCAGGACAAGTTGCTTGGGGTCGTTCTGAATAAAGCCGATACTCAAGCGCTCGCCCGCTACGAGTCATACCACGGTCGATACTACTACCAGAAATACTATGCCCGCTACGGGTATGTGGAATAGTAAGCTGAGCTACCGGCTTGTGGTGCTCCGCGGACTGCTTTTCGCGGGCGGCCTCTTCAGCGCGATCTGGTCGATCACCTCGCTGCCCGAGATCTGGAAAATGATGCCGGCTAGTGACATTGCTGCGCGAATTGTCGCTGACGATCGATTTAAGCTAGGCGCTCTGGCGAATGTGCTGGCCGGCATTGAGAGCGAGCAAGCCGGCGCGCTTTCGCCACCGGGGCTTTTGCGTGCTGTAGCCCTGGTCAAGCTTCGGCTAGCGGAAGAAGGGATGTGGCGCAGAAGCTCGGAGCAAGCTGATCGCAGCATATCAGCCGCCGCAGAGGACGTGAGATCGGCTCTTGCGGTCAGCCCCAACGATTCATTCCTCTGGCTGATGCTCTATTCGGTTGAAACCACTCATGGCGGATTCGATCTTCAAAATCTCCGTTATCTCGATCAATCTTATGCAGCAGGACCTCTGGAGGGTTGGATCTCGCTTCGGCGCAATCGACTGTCTCTCGGCATCTTTCCGACGCTGAGTGATGCCACTCAGTCCGCGGTCATTTCAGAGTTTGAGCAGATGGTCGATGCTGACTTTATCGAAGATGCGGCGCTCAATCTGATGAGGGCTGGGTGGCCGCACCGCGAGCGACTACTAGCAGCTCTCGTCTCGGCTGACATCGTTTCGAGGCAAGGTCTTTACAATCGGTTGGCGGCCGAAGGCATCAAGCTACCCATAGCGGGCATTCCGGTCGACGAACGACCTTGGAGGTGATGATGTATTCAACTCGGTGGGTGAGCAGAAGCCACCTGATAATCATGATCTTCCTCTTATCGATTGCGATGCCCGTTCGATCTCAGACGAACTCGCCGCCGAAGCTAACTATGCAAGGGCCAGCTGAGCAAACGGGAGGTCCATCTCTGCGTGATGCGCTCGGTCGACCATGCCTGGACGTCGAAGCAGCCTCACGCGCGCACGTTGTGAATCCTCAAATGTTGGACCATGTAGTCAGCCTGAAGAACAATTGTCTTCGGCAGATCGGTGCGAAAATCTGCTACTTCAATACCGATCATTGCAAAGATGTTGTGCTGCCAGCTTATAAACGAGCCGACATCATTCTTGGTACGATGCGTGGTGTAAACACGTTCCGTTATTCGATTAGCCAAAAGTGAGCGCGTCGCCGCCCGTATTTCGAAGCCAAATCGGAGATTGAACTTTGGCCAATGATTTTGTCCGTAGCTTGCGAAACGCGGTACTATTCGGTTCGGTGCCAGCCCAAGCGCACATAAGGTTCCTCGGTCGCTGTAGGCTTTTTGTGGATCCCTCAGATAATCGAGGGCAATCTGTTTTAAGAAGTTGTGGAGTTACGCAGCCTCGTGTCTCTCTAGTTTGGCGTGGGCTCGCGAAACGAATCCGTCCCGATATTGTGCTCGATATCGGTGCCAACTATGGCGAGATATCGCTTTCGCTGAAGTATTCCGAGCAATCACAGGTTCATCTCTTCGAGCCAAACCCGCACGTCCGACGGTATTTAGATCGAAGCGTTTCAACGCATGTAAATCGTAAGAATATTATTGTTCACAGCGAAGTGGTGTCGGATCGTCCCGGCTTTGTTGAATTTGTGATCGATAGAAAGTGGTCTGGCACTTCGTCCGCTGTTGGTGAGATCGAAGACTCCGGATTCAAGGGAGGAGGCGAACAATCGTACGAAAGGTTGAACCTCCCGACTTTAACGATCGATCACTGCATCGAGGCGGTCTCCTGCCGGAGCTTGCTCTTCAAAATCGACGTTGAAGGGTACGAAAGACAGGTGATGCAAGGGATGGAGCGCACGTTGCGAGGATCGGCCTCCTTTGGAGGGATAGTTGAGTTCGATCGGAATTCGTTACAGAGGGCGAATACCGATCCAGACGCATTTGTCGCTCAGTTGAGGAATATCGGAATAGTTCATGTGCTCTCGGGCGGAACGCTCTCTGAGATGAAAGTGCCCCCCAGCCACTGCGATCTGGTCATCGTTTCCGACCGGAAATATCTGGATGGCCTAACGCTTCTACCGAATGTTCTGAGGGCCATGTCGCCTCGTAGGCTCGGTAGGACCCTCGGCGGAAAATCTTAAACTCCCTGTCACGATATCGAGCTGCGGTGGCAAACAAAAAGAAGAGGGTCCAGCACTGGACCGTGACGTAGCCTCCGATGGAGAACCAGATTATCGAGACGGCCGCGACGACGTAAGAAACGGACTCGATCTTGATTGAGCGCAACAAACTAACGTAACCGGCTGCAGCAATTAGACCAAACACGAAGCCAAGATAAATCCAGTGCAAGAAGAAGCTATTCGTAATCAATGATCGCGCCGAGGAGGTCTCCAAGTACCCTCCTGTGAATGCGAGCCGATTAGAAAGATAAACCGGCAAAGTGGCTGTAAAAAGAGTGTCTTGGTTCCCGAGGCCGGTGCCGGTAATGGGTGAGTCGGTCAGAATGGCTTGAGTCACCAATCGAGGGGCGATCAAGCGACCATAAACGCTGTCGCCATATACGAACTCGGGGGCCAATCCTCGCGGAAGGGATTCAATAATTAATCCAACCAAGATGAACGCGGCGACAAGCGTTGCAGCGATGACTGCTCTGGAAACTTGGTCGCCATGGCGCCTTACTCTAGGGGAAGGAAGCAGTAGTATTTGTGCGACGTACAGGGGTGCAACAAATGCAATCGTCGAGCTTCGGACTACATATCCCATCCACAGGCAGGCGACCAAGCCCGCATAGAACCTGGGACTAAACGGTCTCGCATCAGTGCAAGCTAACCATGCAGCCATAGTCGCGGTAAACCAAATGCCGACGAAAGAAGGTTCAAGGGAGAATACCTTTGGTCTAATGCCGCCAAACAGTTGCAGGTCTCTTACGTCAGCAACATAGGCATTCTTTGGATAGACCAGAGAGCGAAAAGCGTCACTGATTATCCCGAGACCAGCGAACTGCTCCAGCGTTGCGCCGACAACTAGGAAGAGCCAGAAGTATTTCAAAACTCTTGCGAAGCGCCCAGCTGAAATTTGGAAAGAGAGTGGCACTAGAGAGAAGCCAATTAAGATAGAAGCGATCTGATTGATCGTTGCCCGCAGCATGACTCCGTCTTGATCACCGTATCTGACGGCGCTGATCGCATATTGGATCGCAAATATCACAACCAGCGCGTAGATTGCGCTGATAAACCGGCGCGGGACGCTCTGCCATTTGAGGAAGTAAAGTAGACCTGCGATAGCGATGCAAGCGACGCTAGGCAAAAGTATCTGTGTGCCGCTGTATATAGAAACTCCAGTGTATGCCCCAAGCAAGTAGAATAGGAGCAAGATGTCGGCGGTATGTTGCGGGACTTCATGCGCGGTTCGGCTAGCAACCAACGGTTTGGTACTCATCTAAGGTAGGCCTTCTCAGTGCACCTTGGTGATCTGGATGGCCTCCAGAAGAGTTTCTGCCGATCCTCTCCAAGAGTACCGCGTCTTGCTGTGTGCATATGCGGAATTGCGTAGTAAAGTGAGCCGATCGATATCATCTACTGATTTCAGTGTGTTGGAGACCAGTTCCTTAGTTGTGTCTGATCCTATGTAGTCAGTCCCGGGTCTGAGATGAGATCCTTCCATGGCGTGGTTTAGACCGGCGACAGGAAGTCCATTGAAGATATAATCGAGAATCTTCAGCTTGAATCCGCCGCCAAGCTCGTCAATGACAAGGCCAATTCGACAATCCGCTAGATGCTCTTCAAAGAATTTTACTTTGCCTCGAAAGTCAATCCGGGGGAATCGTTCAAGCATTCTTTCTGCAAATTGCGAAGGAGTGTCGCCAACAATTCGAATGCTCACGGACTCCTTCAAACATTGCTCGTAAGCGCACTCAAGAAAGCTCTCCAAGTTCTGCTGTTTAACAGCCCAGTGCAAAGAGCCAAGCAGGACAACAGTTCGTGTTCGTGTGCTCTCAAAATCAGGCAGTGATTGAGGGATGTGTGAATATCCAGGAGGGCAGACCACTGTTTCGACGAACGGATGTCGCCTGCGAAACGTAATAGAGTCCTGTTCCGTGATTGTTGCGATGCAATCTACTCGATTGCAAATCTTCCTCTCCAGCAATTCAGCCTTCTTTGCATCCCAAAGCAATGGGACCTTGCGCAATTTAGAGCGCGCCGTTCGCGCGAATTGGCGTCGTACAATAGTTTCATCGTTGTGAGCTAGATAAATCTTTGGGGCTTTGGCCTGGGTCAGATTGGCCAGGAAAACTCCCATTGCAATTGAGTCCAGTACAATTGCGGACCATCTTTCACCTTTGAGAATCTCACGAAGAACTTCGTTGTAGCGCTCCGAGGCGTAGCGATGGGAAATGCTGGGGAGGGCCGAAACGATGCTAAGAATGCGAGAGCGATGCTGCAGTGGGATCTTGATCCAGCGAATTCCATGAGCAGTCGTTCGTGTCTCTGATGAGACTTCCGCAAAGCAAATAACTGTTAATGCGACGTTGTTCGCTATGAGGCCTTCCATTAGTCCTTTTGAATAGACTAGGTCGCCGCCGAACGAGTCTTCGTACGGAAACGCCTTTGCAAGCCACAGTACGCTTGTTCCCAAGTTAGCCTGCCTGTGACGTGTTGGTCAAACGACTGGGCGCACGTTTGGCGATTCTGCAAAGATCGGCGGCAACGCGAAAGATTTCGAAGCGTTCCATTGCTCTAGATCTACCGGCTTGACCCATTCGCGCCCACTTATCCTTGTCTTTCAGTGTTCGGCGGAGCGCATCTTTCACACAGCTTATGGTGGGCTCGTGAAACAACCAGCCAGTTATTCCATCGACGACCGTCTCAGAGGGCCCTCCCAGGGAGTGAGCTAAGACGGGCTTTTCCAGCATCATCGCCTCTATGACGGAGAGCCCAAAGGGCTCGGCATCAATTCGGGAGTTCACCACGACATCGCACGTCATGCAGACAGGTGCCACCTCATTAACCGGACCCAAGAATATTACACGCCCATCCAGACCCAGGGACCGCACCAAGCCAACGAGATGCTGCTGGTATTCGGCTTCATACGGGCCGCCGCACAGCAGCAGCTTGATGGACTCGAATTCGTCCCCCCCATCGGCCAACGACCGGATAATGAGCTCTTGTCCCTTTTCAGGTACCAAGCGTGCAAATATTCCAAAGACTAAATCCGACTCGTTGAGGCCTAAAGAGGCGCGCTGAATTGGCGAGTGAGATTCTGAGGAGAATGCTCGCGAGTCTATTCCGAGATAGAAAACGGCGCTTTTCACTCTCCGATTCAAGAGCGTCTTGCTAGTGAAGGCGCTATTCGCCAAGGGCTTTACCGAATACCAGTAAAACCAAAAATCATAGATCCATTTGTTCAGCTTGAAAGGGTAGTCGTCGCTGATTGCGTTCGGGATTATCCAATAAGTTGTTACGCCGACGCTGTGTGCAGCCATACTTGCAATCGGCACCAGATTCGGCATTCTTACGATCGCAGCGTCGGGCCTCAACTGACCAATTCGCTGAGAAACGGCCTTGACCGCGCGCCTGAGATAGAGTGCCAGTCTAACCATTCTTCCGACTGACTGCCAAAATCCAGCTCCAAAATTTGGAGGGATCCCAAGAGAAAGAATCTCACAAGTTGCGCCGGCCTCCGAGCAATCATTTGTCATGGGGCCCGGCGCCATAGAGATGACTCGACAATTCACTCCGAGTTTGGTCAGAGCCGCGATTAGGGAGAGGGTGAGCCTCCTAACTCCATATGTTTCGTCACCCGAAACAATGAAGCAAAAGGTCATCTCCGTTCCGTCTACTATTGCAAGGCTGCTCACCAATAAGCTCCGTTCTCGATCTTGTTGCGATCGGGGGGGCTTTCGTGAGGAAGTGTGCGTGTCCAACTTTCATTAAACATCTTTGAGATAACGGGATGAGAATCCCATCGTCGTCCCTTAATTCCAAACAAGATTTGGGTCTGCCCGCCGAGATGTATCGCGATCCTGCCGGAAGCCTTGATAGTAGCGCACAGAGGAATTGAAAGTGCGCCCGCTCCGATAAGAGCTACATCGAAATCCAACTTGGCAACTGAGTGCTGCAACCTATCGAAAGCCTCGAACCAATTATTATCTGTACTTGGTACAAGTGCGGGACTTTGAGGGCACGCTAGAGTGACGAGTTCGAAGTCGGGTAAAACATCTGGCTGAGCTTTCCATACAGAACTTCGACGAAGATACTGCGCCTGAATTGAATCGATAAATGGTGATATGACCAGAATGCGCTTTCCACGCAGCGCCCAGGTCCATGGATCTGGGAAATAATACGACTCCAGTCCGGTCAACTCACAAAAGATGGCGTTCCGGCAGGCGCGCTCGACAACTTGGCGTTCACCCGGATTGTACCAAACTGCAAGAAGGTCTACCGCGCTTAAGGCAGTCAGCATTGCTGCTGCATATCGGTCCAAAAAATCATCATTTGTTGGGAAGACCCCAGAGTGAACGAGGATCTCCTCCTTAATCATGTCGTCGTAACGACCCCCACCTTGAGGCGCTGAGATGTACTGGTTAAGAACTTTAAGCTCGGAAGCACCAATCTTGCCAACGCTCGCTGGCGCGCCTGCCTGGACGATCTTCTTTAGCGCGATGTTTCCCCGGCTCGCAGAAAGTACATTCAGCCCGCGATAGGCCCAGTGCCCCCGTAGATTTCTTATGCCATCTCTGAGAAAACGATTGGGGTCAACCACGTTGGCAGCACGCCGTAGACGGTTTCTTTGCTCGATATTCATTGAATGAAAGGTGTCCCTATGTCTTTTCGGATGAATAGCATATTTGGTTTTCAAAGTCGATTCTAACGGGATACAGGTATGGCACTCTCGATCTTGCCTCTCGGCGATCCAGGCGTCCAACATGCTAGCTAACTTAATATCTTCGTCGGGACTGAACGTTTACCGAGCGTTGCTCCAGTTTCTCTTCAATGTCGCCCTCACTCACTATTTGGC
Source organism: Bradyrhizobium genomosp. III (assembly GCF_000261705.1). Lineage (NCBI taxonomy): Bacteria > Pseudomonadati > Pseudomonadota > Alphaproteobacteria > Hyphomicrobiales > Nitrobacteraceae > Bradyrhizobium > Bradyrhizobium genomosp. III. The sequence goes on from NZ_AJQF01000317.1 coordinate 17,511, forward strand.
GCCTGCCGAATTCGGCATAGTTAACTTCATTCTTCCGCTGGTTACTCTGGTGATCCTGCTTGGAGACTTCGGGCTATCGACGGCCGTTGTGCGGGATCGCGATTTGGGGGAGCACGAAGCGGGGGCTGCATTTACCCTAAGCGTTTTCTTTGCTTTGCTGCTCGGCTTGGCCGTCAATGTCGCATTGTGGTTTCTCCCTGATCATCGGGCATGGGAGGAGGTCCGGCCAATCATCGTTGCATTCTCGGTGGTCCCGTTACTCTCTCTCGCGACGATAGTGCCGAGGGCGTTGGTCGAGCGGAAGTTAGCTTACCGATCGCTCGCGGCGATCGAAGCAATCGCGATTTCTTCTGGGGCGCTTTGTGGGTTGATTCTTGCTACGCAAGAGGCGGGCGTCTGGAGCTTGGTAATTTTTCATTTGATTACGCAAGCGGTGCGGTTTGCCGGCTTCTTCCTACTCTCTCGTTCTGATATTCGGGCGAATTTTCGCTGGTCGTATACAAGGCGCCTTCTGAGTTTTGGAAGCTGGGTTTTTGGATCTAGCCTCCTCACGTTTCTCTTCAGAAATGGCGACAATATCATAATTGGCGCGATGCTTGGACCCGCGGCCCTCGGTGCCTATGCTTTTGCCTACCAATTCATCGTGTTGCCACTCATGGTCCTTACTTGGCCTGCATCAGGTGTACTCCTGGCGACATTCAGCAGGTTGCGGCCGGACGCAGGAGAGGCAAGGAAGGTTGTTGGCTCAGTCATTTGTCTTACTGCCACTGTAACTTTCCCTGCGACAGCCTTCCTTGTCATTGAGGGCCCATACATCCTGCCTTATGTGCTGGGTCCTCGATGGCAGCCTGCGGCGGAGATCGCTGCGATTCTCGCACCAATAGGGGCGCTTCAATCACTCAGTTCTTACATTGGGCCGACAATGCTCATACGAGGGCGCGCTAAGTCGCTTTTCTTGCTTAATCTAGCTATTACGGTTCTGACGCTGTTGTTGTTTACGGTCGTCGCTTGGTTTGGCTGGAACATTGTTCAGCTGTGTTGGATGTATCTTATGTTTTCGGCAGTCATATTCGTTGGCACCTTGATGCTCATGTTCACCATGCTCGGGATGACATGGTCTTCAGTTGCAAGTATTCTTTGGCTGCCGTGCTTGGCCTCCGCATTGGGTACGATTGCGGCAATGATCGTCCACCTCAGCAGTAGAGCCGCGCCAGTTGATATGAACAATTTGCTGTGCAGCTCATCAGCATTTGTGATGGCGACGATGCTTACACTTGTTTTGCAAAGGAGGTTGATCCTAGGACATCTAAGCTCAGTCGTACGAATGGGTAATAAGAACCCAATTTCCTCGGGAGCAGCGCAATGAGGCGTCGGGAGTTGATTGCAGCCAGTCTCTTAATGGGAGCGGCAACGGCAACGAAGGTCGCGACAGCTAGTGAGAGTGTCTTTAGGGGTAGTGGGGAAATAAAGACTGTCACTGACGTTTCCGCACTTAAACTTACGACTCTGTCGGAAACAACTGTATGTCTTGGATATCATGCGCCTGGCGATGGTGGGGGCGGCATCTTTACATGGAGCCCGGACTCGACTTCCGAGCCGGACCTTGGATTGGTCTTTGCGTCGGAGCTATCAAGCACAGGAAGATGGCTGCGAATTCCGGATGGAGAGTTGAATCCGAGATGGTTCGGGGCATATGGCGATGGAATTCACAATGATACAGAAGCCGTTGCTCGATGCTTGGGAAAGTGCTCTCAGACGACACTCAGCGGAATCTGGACGGCGGTGGAGTTCCCGTCAGGCACTTATCTTCTCGATGGCTCTGTGTCGGCGAAGCTAAACAGAGTTCGAGTAGTCGGCAATTTCGCGATTTTGAAGCAGGCAAAAGCCAATTGTCCGATCCTTGAAATTGAGGGGGCTGAATGGACCATTTCTGGCTTCCGTTTCGAATGGAGTGAACTCCAAGATAGCAAGAATGCCAAATCAGTAGCAATTGCGATAGGCGGCGGCGGAGGTTGGGGGTTTCGGATCGAGAGCTGTCATTTCAATGGGGGATTCCGCGGCATTAGTTCTTACCTGTCGGGCTTCTTCAATAATCCTCTCGTTTGGGCCGCGTCGATTGTCGACTGTCGCTTTCGAAATTTCACTGGAGCAGCCATTTTTATTCAGCCACGCAAGACGAACGCTGGCCAACTAAGTCTCACTCTCCAGGATATCGGGATCTATCACTATCGAACGCCTGCAATTGAGCCTCACATCCGGATTTGGGATTGCGAGGTCTTTTTATCGCAGTTGGATATAGAGGGTTTCTCGGTTGAAGACATCTCGCTTGAGCAGTGCTACGGCTCTATTCTTAGCGTGCATATCGAGCACAAGAAGGCACTCTTGGCCGAAGCAAAGGAGGTCTGCGTACTCCGTGCAAGCCGCTGTTCATTGTTTTGTCAGGGATGGACAATACAAGGCTCGCTGACGTCTGGTGGTTCGGATCGATCTTCATTTCGAATCATCGATGCTTATGAGAGTGATATTGTCGTTGCTCACATCATCGATAAGAGTTTTTCATTTGTTGGAGCCTGGGATCGAATCTCACTCGGTGGAAAGAATAGCTCCTACAATCTTTTGAGCCCATTGCCGCTTCGTACAAATCAGAAAAGTATGAGCGGATATCGGGTCGAAGCTACCTACGAAAATAACTTCCATGACGCTGCGCCTACGTTGCTGCTCGATCCGGCAGATGATGAGTTTGAAGTCCCGCGCTCTAGTAAGGTAGATGTGGTATTCTCGAAGGAATTGACGCGGAATAAGCGCTTGGTGCTTCCTCGGCCCGGTTCCTGTTCAGGCGCAACTTGCAAAATAGTGCGGACTGAAGCCTCGAATGGAGTTGGTATGATTGCCATCCAAGGTTCCGGTCAAGACGAATGGAAGATTGAGTCCGCTGGTTCTTGGCTAGAGCTTATTTGGCTTCATGACGCGAGGGCGTGGTTGCGTGTTGCTGGGGGCTCCTCGCAGAAGCCGGAGCCTAGATAAGTTCCGCTGGGTACATGCGTGCAGCGAGGCCGAGTCTATTTCCGCGCGCAGGCGACCATCGACTTTGCAAAAATCGGAACCCGTCCACTGCGCCTGAAGCGGATGTCTTTGAATCCTTTTTCATCTAAGAGCTTTGTTAGAGTCCGAATGGACCAGAACTTGATATGGCCGTGATCCCACAATGCAGTAAAATGCCTGTCCAATTTTCCGCTCAAGGCAAGCGCGACGTTCTTGAGGTAGCCGTGGTACGGGGTGCTGACAATGGCTGTTCCGCCAGGAACGAGTAGATTGTAAATTGCATCTGCGTACTCGCGCGGGCTGTAGACATGCTCAACCACTTCGAGACTGACCACGACGTCGAACTTGCCATAGGTTTTTGCCAAGTCGTCGTAGGCAGATCCTCGATGAATTGTGAGATGCGGATATTTTGCTCTGGCAAGTTGGATTCCCTCCTCGGAGGGATCGACACCTACGACGGAATACCCGCGCCTATGCAGGAGCTCAGTGATCGAGCCATTGCCGCATCCAAGATCCATCAATCTTAAGTTTTTTGCAGGCTGACCTACGCTATCCAAGAAAGACAGTAGCGACGGCACTAAATGTGAATGTGAATCGTTCAGCTCGGCGTCGTCGTATTTGTAGCCTGATATTGAGCTCAGATCCTTCATGTCACCTTCTGCCGCGCGTATGGTTGCTTCTCGTTCCTAGTACTTTAATCATCAATAGGCTGTGTTTTGTCTGAAGCCTAACGCGATTGTTCCAATCGCGATTTTGATGTCCAACCCCACGCTCCAATTATTGATGTACCACAGATCGTGCTCCACGCGCTTCTGCATCAGCTCGAGCGTGCGGGTTTCTCCGCGGTAACCATTAACCTGGGCCCAGCCGGTGATGCCGGGCTTGACGTGGTGGCGGAAGGCGTAGTTGCCGATGATCTGCTCATATTCGGTGTTGTGGGCGGCCGCGTGCGGGCGGGGGCCGACGAGCGACATGTCGCCCTTGAGCACGTTGAGAAGCTGCGGCAGCTCGTCGATCGAGGTCTTGCGCAGCCATTTGCCGATTGGCGTGACGCGCGGGTCGTTCTTCTGCGCCTGGACGATGGTCGGGCCGTCCTCCAGCACGCGCATGGTGCGGAACTTGAAGATCTTGAACGCGCGCCCGCCAAAGCCGTGGCGGGTCTGGCGGAAGAACACCGGGCCCTTCGAGGTCAGCTTGATCAGGATCGCGGTCACCAGCATCACGGGCGCGAACACCAGAAGCGCAAAACTCGCGCCGACGAGATCCAGCGCCCGCTTGAGCGCACGTTCGCGAAAGGTCAGCGGAGCGCGGCGCAGCTCGGCGGTGAAGGTGTTGCCGGTGCCTTCAAGCGGATAGCGCAGGAAGCGCGCCGTGTTGGCGTCCGGCACCAGATGCACCGGGACGGGGAGGATCTTCAGCGCGTCCAGGATGCTGTCGATCGCGTGCTGCCGGCTCCAGTTCATCAGCAGGAAGACGTGCTCGATCCGGTTCTCGCGCGCATAAGTGATCAGCTCCTCGAAGCGCGGCGCCTGCGAGGAGAGCAGCAGCGGCGAGGCGAGCTCCTTGGCGGGGATTTCCATGACCCGCATCAGGCGGTAGCCGTGCTGGCCGAGGTCATCGACCGCGTTGGACGAGGTGGCAAGGCCGAATTCGGCGATCATGATGGCGCGGCCGTTGGCGAAGGCGCCGGTGCGCAAGCCATGCGCGGTCCAGCGCGCGGCCGCGATCTTCCAGGCGAGCAGAACGGCGAGGCCGACCAGATAGAACGAGATGGTGGTGCCGCGGGAGAACTCGTCGCTGACTTTCATCGTGAAGGCGATCGCGAGCAGCGCGCCGAACAGGCCGGTCCACGTCGTCAGCGTCATCCGGAACGTGCGGGGTAAGTCGGTGATGGCTTTGAGGCGATAACCGTGCTGCACGATGGTCAGAAGGATGAAATTGATTGCGACCAGAACGCTCGCCGCCGCATAGACGTCCGCCTTGCCGAGCGTGCCCGCGGTTGCGATATGATAGCCGACCGCGCACCCGATCCCGCTGACCACGATCAGCGCCGCATCGACCACGGCCATCAACCGCTCGACAACCACGGGACGCAGCCAGCTCGGCGCATAGCCTGTTGCTGTTGCCGGAGATTGCTCGACCGTACCAATTTCCGTCGCAGAATCAGGGACGGGCACTGGTCGAGTGGAAAGAATTGTCATCTTGCCAAGCCCATTGACGCAAAATTCATTATCCGAACGCGCCGTGCTATCGGTCAAAATCGCTTTTAAAACAAGGCGAAGGGAAAATTAACCTTACCCCAGAAGCTTCATTGTAGCCCATCTTGCCTCGACTGATATGCTAAATTTCACAACCCGTTAGGAAGTTCTCGTTGCCCCGAACCCAGTCCCGGCGGCGGACCCGGCCGAAAGGGAGGCGTTACCTCGCCATCGGCCTCGCTGCCGCGGCCTTGGTGGGGACCGCGCTTCTGCTTCTTCGCCCCGATGCGGCCCCCGTACGAACTCCGACGGCCTCCGCGGCCGTCGCGGTCAAGCTCCTCCTCGACGGGCCGTATGGCGCGCGGTTTGCCGGCGAACTCTCTGCATCGAGGCAGGGGTACTTCTCCTCCCGCATTGAAATGGCGGCCCAGCCCGAAGACCCTGAGTTCGTCCAGACGATTGCACGCCAACATGCCATCGGCGTGACGACCGGCCAGAAGTTCCTGCTGGCGAGCTGGCGCGGCGCGCCCGTGACCGCCTTCGCCGCGAGCTTCCTCGATACCTCCGTCGCGATTTTCACGCTCGAAAGCTCGGGATTGCGGCGTCCGGCCGACCTGGTCGGAAAGCGGGTCGGATACCGCAGGGCAAGTGAGGGCGACGTCGTTTTCGACGCCATGATGGCGCAGCTCGGGCTGCCCCGCAGCCAGATTACCAAGGTGCCAGACCGCGACAGCTTCGAAGCTCTGCGGGGCGGGCAGGTGGATGCCATCATCGCCGCAATCGACGAGCAACCGGATCCATCCAGTTCGACGTTCACGAAGCTGAATGTCATCAAACCGCAAGACTACGGCATCCATGTTCCTGGCTTGGTCTACTTCGCGAGTAACGCTCTCGTCCATGAACAGCCATCCATGATTGCCGATGTCCTTCAGGGCCTCATCAGAGGATGGCAATTTACCTACGCGGACTATGCACGGAGCGTGCCCGTTCTGGCCGGCGCCGGGCCGGCCAGGCTGAATTCAGAGCGGCTGAAATTCGAGCTGCAGCAGCTACGTCCGCTCGTATTGCCGACAGGGGGGCGCATCGGCGATTACGACGAAAGCCGTTGGCGGACGCTTCGGGACATTCTCCTCTTCTCCAAGCTTGGCGAAGAGGACGTGCCGCTGGCCCAGACCGTCAACTACCAGTTCCTCCGAGATGTGTACCGACGTTCACCCGACCTTGCTGCCCCGGGCGCCTGGAGCGAGGAAAAATAGGACCAAGAAGCCACAGTTGCCCGCCATATCGCTATAAAGGCCCTCCCCAAGCTGCGCCGTCGGTTGCCTTTTTGGCCCTAGCCTTGGTAATCTAGGCTTTACTATTTGGGCTGGTTCGCGGTGGTTCTCGGGTTGCAGCCTCCTGGTGGGGCGCGGGGAATGAACGAAATCCGCAGGGGCAAGGAGCTTTTTGGGATGTTTAAGACCTTGATGCGAGCAGGCCTTTTGGCCGCCACCGTTTCCTTCTGCGCAGTGAGCGGAGCAAGCGCGGCGATGCAAATGCCTGCGCCGGCGACCCTGCTCACGGGTGCAAGCCAGGCGACGCCTGTCACGTTCTGGGCGCAGCCCTACCCATATAGATATGTGCCGTCGCGCCATTGCCCCTTGGTGCGGGTCGAGACGCCCTATGGCTGGTATATGGACCGCGTCTGCGCGCCCGTCGGCCCTGTCCTGCGTCGGGCATATTGAGCTTCGGCTGACCTGAGCGGCGAGCGCCGCTTTTTAGAAGAGATTCATAAGGCAGCCGCACAGCTCATGCGGCTGCCTTGCTCATTTTTGTTTCGCCGTGTGCTGCTCTTTTGTGCGCGCAGCACGGGTTCACCATGAATATCTTTGTCGGGCCGGGATAGGCTGTTGCATGGTGAAGATTGTGTTACCAGTTTGGCGGGGCTGCATCGGCAGCGTGATTGCGTAATGCGGCGGTAGCCGGATCTCACGGAAGTGACGATCCGGCAAATCTAACGCCGGTAGAGGATACGATGACAGGGGTTTCAACCTACGATCTCACGGGCAAACGTGTCTTTGTCGCGGGTCACCGCGGCATGGTCGGATCGGCTGTCGTCCGAAGGCTCGCGTCAGAGAATTGCACCGTGCTGGTCGCCGACCGGCGTGAGCTTGATCTGACCAAGGAAGAGCCCACGCTGAAATGGCTCGAGGCCAATCGTCCTGAGGTCGTCGTTCACGCGGCGGCAAAGGTCGGCGGCATCGCAGCCAACAATAATTTCCCGGTCGACTTTCTCTGCGACAACCTTGCGCTGGAATTGAGCGTGATCCGTGCAAGTCACGCGGTTGGTGTGCGGCGCCTGCTGTTCCTCGGCTCGTCGTGCATCTATCCAAAGCACGCCAAGCAGCCGATCGCCGAAAGCGAATTGTTGACCGGGCCGCTCGAGCCGACCAACGAGTGGTATGCGATCGCCAAGATTGCCGGCCTCAAGATGTGCCAGGCGTATCGTCGGCAATATGGCGACGATTTCATCTCGGTAATGCCGACCAATCTCTACGGCCGCGGCGACAATTATCATCCCGATCATAGTCACGTCCCGGCCGCGTTGATCCGGCGCTTCCATGAAGCCAAGCTGGCCAATGCAACCAGCGTCTCGGTGTGGGGCACCGGCACACCGCTCCGCGAATTCCTCAACGTCGACGATTTTGCCGATGCCTGCGTCTTCCTTCTGAAGAACTATTCAAGCGATCTTCCGATCAACGTCGGCAGCGGCGACGAATTGTCGATCGCCGATTTTGCGAGGACAGTCGCGGAGGTCGTGGGCTATCAGGGCGAGCTCGCGTTCGATACGTCAAAGCCTGACGGCACGCCACGCAAGCTGCTCGATAGCTCGAGAATTCGAGGGCTTGGCTGGCGACCGAATGTCGCTCTGCGGGCCGGTCTCGCGGCCGCCTACGCAGACTTTTTAAAGGGCTCTGGACGTCATCTGGAAGTCAGCGCGACGCGCTGAGAAAAACTACGTAAGACTACAAGAAACTTTTTTATTCTGAACTTTTGATTTGGGCGGGGCTTTATGCGTGTTCTCTTGGTCGGCATCAACTATGCCCCCGATCTGATCGGTGTGGCAAAATACAACGCTGAGCTCTGCGAAAGCTTGGCCGCCGAAGGTCATGAAGTCAGGGTCATTACGGCACCGCCCTATTATCCAGCCTGGAAGATTCCTCCGGCGTTCAAGTCGTCGTACTTCAGGTCGAGAGATATTCACGGCGTTCGCGTGACACGTACGCCGATTTATGTGCCCGGACATCCCTCGGGCGCCAAGCGGCTGGTTCATCACGCTTCATTCGCGCTTACGAGCGGGGCGCCGGTCCTCGTTGAGGCGCTATCCTGGCGCCCCGACGTTATGATCGCCGTCGCACCATCATTAATGTCGGCTGCCTTCGTCTCATTCGTCGCTCGTTGCGTCGGCGCCAAATCATGGCTTCATGTGCAGGACTTCGAGGTGGACGCGGCATTTGATCTCGGTCTGCTACGCAATCCTAACTTGCGAAAATGGATGCTTCGAGCCGAAGCGGCGATCCTCAAATCGTTCGACCATGTTTCAACCATCTCTCAAGCGATGGTGGACCGGTTGAGAATCAAGGGGTTGAGTCCTGACAAGACAGCCGAGGTGAGAAACTGGATTGACACCAACGCGATCTGCCCGGGTTCGCGAATGACCAAATACCGTCAGCAGCTGAAGCTGGGCGCGGGCGATATCGTTGCGCTCTACTCCGGAACAATGTCGAACAAGCAAGGCCTTGAACTCGTGATCGAGGCTGCGATCGGTTTGGAGGAGAGCCATCCTCATATCCACTTCATCCTTGCAGGCGAGGGGCCACATAAAATGAGGCTGGAGCAGCTTGCTGCCGGACGTCGCAATGTCCATTTTCTCGGGCTTCAGCCCAACGAAAGTTTCAATCAATTGATGGCCACGGCCGATTTTCATCTGATCCCGCAGAAAGCCGAGGCCGCCGATCTGGTGTTGCCCTCCAAGCTTGGCGCGATCTTCGCGTCGGCTCGGCCGGTCATTGCGATGGCTGAAGAAGGCACGGGCCTCGCGGCGGAAGTCACGGATGCGGGCCTGGTGATTCCACCCGGAGATTCGTCCGCGCTTGAGCTTGCAATTTGCCAGCTCAGCGAGGCGCCGGCTCTTCGTGAGCATTACGGCGAAGAAGGAAGAAGGCGCGCGCTTGATCGTTGGGATCGGCGCGCAATTGTGCACCGGTGGTCGGAGGCCATGGCAGGGCAGGGCAGTGCGACAGGGCAGAAGAATGTCGACTCGAAGAACGCTGCCGGCGACATTGGGCTTCCCGTGGAGGATGCCGTTCGGTCACCTTAAAGCATCTGATCTCAATTCGTTGTCGTCCAAAAAAATGAGCGCCGCGATGGGCGCTCATTGGCTTCTTGCCTTGCTGGCCGATCTGCCAGGACTACTCGTGGCGCGGGAAATACCTAAAGCCGTGCTGCTTAATCAGCTCATCGCGTTTTGCCGATTCGATATCTTCCTTCATCATCTCGCGAACGAGGCTCTCGAATGAGGTCTGGGGCTGCCAGCCGAGTCTTTCTTTCGCCTTGGATGGATCGCCAAGCAAAGTGGCGACCTCTGTTGGGCGGAAATAGCGCGGGTCGACCGACACCACGCATTTTCCGTTTGCAACATTGTAACCCTTCTCGTCGACGCCGGCCCCCTCCCATCGGATCTGCATGCCGACTTCGCTCGCCGCCACGTTAACGAAATCTCGAACCGAATGTTGAACACCGGTCGCGATGACGAAATCTTCCGGCTTTTCTTGTTGCAACATAAGCCACTGCATCTCGACATAGTCGCGCGCGTGTCCCCAATCGCGCAATGCATCGAGATTGCCGAGATACAACCGCTCTTGCAGGCCCAGATGGATCCGGGCCAATGCCCGCGTGATTTTTCGGGTGACGAAAGTCTCACCCCGGACGGGAGATTCGTGATTGAAGAGAATGCCGTTGCAGGCATACATCCCGTAAGCTTCACGGTAATTGACCGTGATCCAGTAAGCATAGAGCTTGGCGACGGCGTACGGCGACCGCGGGTAGAAAGGAGTGGTCTCCTTTTGCGGGATTTCCTGGACCAGACCGTACAGTTCCGATGTCGATGCCTGGTAAAATCGGGTCGTCTTTTCCAGTCCAACGATCCGCATGGCCTCGAGAATTCGAAGTGTGCCCAGGCCGTCGGAGTTCGCAGTATATTCCGGCTCCTCGAATGAAACGGCCACGTGACTTTGCGCCGCGAGATTGTAGATCTCGTCGGGCTGCACCTGGCCAACGATCCGGATCAGGCTCGAGGAGTCCGTCAGATCGCCATAATGAAGCCGAAAGGGCGGGTCAGGCTCGTGCGGATCGAGATACAGATGATCGATGCGATCAGTGTTAAACAGCGAGGTCCGGCGCTTGATGCCGTGGACCTCGTATCCCTTCTGCAAAAGAAGTTCGGCCAAATAGGCGCCGTCCTGCCCAGTGACGCCGGTAATCAAAGCTCGTTTCTTTGTCATATCAGTCCCAAAGATGGAAATTGGTGCTTACACGAAATTGGCCTGGTTAGGGAGGGCGAAATGGAGCGAAAATCAAGCTTAGATTAACAGCGTTTGGCTCCAGCCGGCGCGCCAATGATCTCCTCCGAGTACGTGCGAGGCGCAGTGCCATTCAAGGTGTCCGTCTCTCGTTTGACCGTAGTCAGGCGAGAGGCCTCCAAGCCGCGGAAAAAACCAGATCGGATCTTATGACCATATGAGGCTTGGCCCGGTTGATCAGAAGGCCAGCTAGAAGGTCGCGACTTCCCGTGTCCACCGTTGTGGATCCGTTCCCGACTCCGCGCGCAGGATAGTGAACCGATCCAAAGCATCCACAAGCGGCGTGACCACTGGACTCAAATTATCGAGTACGAGGACTGCTCTTCCCTCGCGCACGAGCAGCACAAGATGGTGCTCTCCAGTCGCTCGGACGACGACCTCGGCGAGAAGGAGGGCCGAGCTGGGCCAGCCGGCTCGCAGCAGCAGATGCCGCTTGGTGACGGCGTAATCGCCGCAATTGCCCTCGTCAGGGAATATCTGCCATTGCGCGTCACGTCGGCTTGCGGGCGGATCCTTCGGCGCTATGCCGAAGTTCACCGTTGAATTGATCTGGGCGAGTTCTCGCCAACGCTGAATTGAGGAACGGAAATCTCGGACCCTGCGGTCGTCGTGACGCTGGCAGTCGTCGGGATATTGAACGCAGAATTGCGAGAATGACAGTGGTGGCGTCACCGCTTGGGATTCGTAGTTTGAATAGGCGGGCCGGCCGCAAACGCAATACATTATGGCCAGCATGCGGACCGCATGCCTGATCATCAAAACTTCGCCTGGCATTCCTGATTGCTAGGCGAAGTATATTGCGATGCGGTGGAAGCGCTACGATAATTGTGAGGCAATCGATGCACAATCGTGGAGCAGCGTGCGCGCGCTTGATCTGAACGAGGTGAAGGCGGCCAGGGTATAGGAGTCTGTGGCCTGGAACACCTGCAAGATTTGGAGGTGTCTGCTCCCGCTCTGTCGTATGAAGCTGCTTGCGGAATGAAGCTAGGGTCCGTGCAAGACCTCGTCCGGATGTCCTCTTCGCCGGAACGTGACGTAAATCTTGGTGCAAAAAGCACAGTTGGAGGAACGGCTCCACAGGATTGGGCTAGCCGAGGCCACAAGGTTCGAGCGTAATCGCCGTCCATACCCGCCCGTTCGTCCCAAATACCGAAATCCGAAGAACCCGTCGGAGAATGGTGCGGTCGCGGCAGGCTACCGCGGTGGCTCCAACCGCAGCTCCGAGGCGGTCGGCAGTTAGACGATTTCCTCATCGAGCGGGCTTCGGTTCAAAAGCGCGAGACAAATTGAGCGGTGGGTCGCGATCGCGTCGGAAACGCGAAATACTGATCTGCCCACCTGATCAAGGTAAGCAGTTCAAAGCCCCGGCGTCGCCCGGGGCTTTTTGTTATCAGGTGGTGAGCAAGCTCCCCAGGGGAGCCAGCAATTCCGCGTCGGGGCCTTCAGCGGTACCCGTGAGCGGGCAAACGAGCGATAGGATGGAGGCCGGCGGAAGGCCTGACGATGTCAGTTTTTGGCCCGAAGCTGCCCCGGCTGAGCGCGGACCAAGGGTCCGCTTCAAGGGGAGAACGGACAGTTGCCGGCCTAGCTTCGTTCGTCCACCTGTGACCCTGAGCAGACCTCAGCTCCTTATAATTTCGGGGACGTCTCCTCGCGTCCCATTCGCGAATGACGCCGCGCGCTCTTCGGCCTGCGCTCAGCGAGGCGGCGCGGACTAGATATGCTGACGTTGAGTTTCTTCGCATTTGGATCCAAAGCCGGTCGGGCTCCGGCCCATTGCGATGCGGTATTTCTCGGCGCGACAATCTGTATCGCGCGCGACGAACAGCTGACCTATACTCACTTAGCCGCCTTACGACCTTGAGGGCCTGCCCATGAAGTGGCGAGGATTGATTGCACTTTTCGGCGTCGCGGCAATTGTCTTCCCTTGCGCGGCATACGCGCAAAAGGGCGCACTTCCAACAATTGGCTATCTTGGCTTCGACTCAGCCGACAAAAGTAAGGAGTTGCTCGACGCCTTTCGGGATGGTCTCCGCACCAAGGGCCTTGTAGAAGGCCAGAACGTCACCATCGAGTATCGCTTCGCGGATGGAAAGTATGATCGCTTTCCGGAATTGATCGCAGATCTGATTCAGGATCGCGTTCGAGTGATCGTCGCTGCCACTGGTACAAACGGAGTCTTGGCGACAACGAAAGCGACTAAGACGATTCCGATCGTGTTTGCAATTGCCATGGACCCGGTACTTCTTGGCGTTGTTTCCAGTTTGAACAGGCCGGGAGGAAACGCGACTGGCGTGAGCATGTACACTCCGCAACTGACCGCCAAGCGACTTGAGTTATTGGCAGAGTTGACACCGGGAGGCGGAACAATCGCTACGCTGGTAAATCCAACGAATCCAAACGCGAATGTAGTGGTATCGGATGCCGAAGCTGCGGCCAAGTCGCTTGGCCGAAAAATTCACGTCCTGGAGGCGAGCACCGATGAGCAAATTTATGCTGCCTTCGGCGAAATCAGAAACCGGAAGCATGCCGCGCTTCTTGTCAGTCCAGATGCATTCTATATTGCACGCCGAGAGCAACTCGCAGTGTTGTGCGAGCAGTATCGGATCCCCGCGACTTATGAATGGTCAATTTTCGTCAAATCCGGCGGACTTATGAGTTATTCGCCCCGCATCACCGATGTTCAGCGTCAGCTTGCCGACTATACAGCAAAAATTCTGAGCGGCGCTCGACCCGCCGACCTTCCGATTGAACAGCCGACTAGATTCGAGTTGGCGATCAATATCAAAACAGCAAAGAACATCGGCCTTACTATCCCGCCCTATCTCCTCGCTCGCGCCGACGAAGTGATCGAGTGACGCATGCCTCTGCTCCTAGCCCTGAGGCGAAGACCGCGGTTCAGCCCGGCATGTCAGCAGTTAAGGCACCCCCGGACGTGCCGAGAACGCGACTAGATCGACACGATTGACCCAGGGCGGGCATACTGTTTGTAACTTCGATGTCGGCGTTGCGCTGTTTAGGGAACGTGGACCGCGGCTCGACTGAGGTTTACGCCATGGAGGCGCACCTAGCTTCAACGGAACTGGAACAATGTCCGGGCGATCTGATTGGGAAATTGTTGCGGCTGATGAGATAGACAAGGAAGTATTCCTGGACAAGCGTGTTTATCAGTGAGGAACAGCAAATGGATGACGAACGAAAAGCATCAAAGGCGGAGGAACGGGCCGCTGAAGGCTTGCGCGAGGCAACTGTTAAGGAAGAAGCGAAGAGCGAGAGCAAGACGGGGCACGATCTAGCCAAGGGCGCTGATCGCTTCGAAGAACGCTCTAAAAGCTCCGATGGAAAAAGCGCAGAAGAAAAACAAAAGGGTAAATGAAAGAGCAGACCTGACGCGGCGTTTCCGAGCGGGCCTCCGCAATGACCCTGGGGGCCTTTACTCACGAGGGCTACATCCGCCCTCGCTAACTTCTCGTTCTCTTATTTGGGCTTGAGAATGAGGCGATCCGGGCGTGAAGCGCGCCTGGCGTGCAGCTAACTCGCGGCCCCGGCAGCATCGAGCCGGTTCATGGATAAATCGGAGCTTGCCGGATACACGCCGCCGACGACGTGGCGATTGAAGAAGATCAGCGCGCCCGGCTTGTGGCGGGGAAATCCAGGACAAAAGCCCGCTTCCGTACCCGGCGAGGTTGCAATTGAAGGCGGGCGCCGTTCTGAACAGCTCGCTGACCTATTGTTCTCCCTGGGGACGAATATCGCACGATATTCAGAACAACCGTTGATTTTGCTCAGACTCCTGCCTGATTTTGATTCCGCCATTCGGAGGTTCGATCCCTCCCGCCCCAGCCAGATCTCAAGCTGTTGAGTTCATTCGGTAAGCAGTTGCACTTTGGGCGCGTTTGGAAACACAGATTCTAAGGCTCGGTCCAGAATCGAACTAAACGGCGTAGCCAGGCTGGCTTATCTCCGAGGCTTCCATCCCAACATATACCGCGGAAGCTGCTCGGGCAGGTCTGTTTTGCCCTCATCGTAGAATAGGGTGCTATGGCGAACGAAGCGGACAACCGGTCGAGATGCGCATGTGCGGAATTGCAGCCGTGCCGCAGTCGGCCCAGCCGGCGGCCCCAGGGGGGCGGTCGTTGCCCCGCTACCGGGGACCATTACGACTGCAAATCGCGTGGTCTTCGTTTCCTTGGCGGACCGGAACGATAAAGACCCCGCACTTTCTGCTGTTGAAAAAGCTCCCCGCATACGTCACGCAACCATTGGCTTGCCGGGTCGTGATGGAAGCGGGCGTGCCAATATTGCTTCACCGTAAAGCCGGCGATCGCCAGCGGGCAGTCGAGCACGCTCAGTCCGTAATAATGAGCCAACGTTTCGCCAATGTGCCTTGGGAGGGTAGCGATCAGGTCAGTCGTGCCGATGATCGCGGGTAGCCCCAAAAAGCCGGGTAGCTCAAGCACGACATCAAGGACTATCCGCTGCTCCCGTAGCGCGTCCGCGAGCAACTGATGTCCGGTGCCGGAGCGAATGAGGACGTGTGCCTCCCGCCTGAAATCCTTTGCGGTGATGCGCTTGCGGATCCGGGCATGTCTTGCGTTTGCCAGGCAGACCCAATCCTGCGGAAAGAGTGCCTGTTGGAAGTGCCCCGCGTCGAGGTCCGAGATGTAGCCGAGCGCCAGATCGGCCTCGCCAGACTGCAGCATTCGTGGGGTATCGCCGCCGATCTGCGCCGCCTCAATGCGGATGCCCGGCGCAACGCGACGAACGTGAGCGAGGATGGCCGGAAGCAGCGTGATGTGGCTCCATCCGTCATGCAGATGACGAAGCGGCGCTTGGCAGTCGCCGGATCAAAGTCGGAGCGAAGCTCCGCCAGACGACGCAGCATCTCCAACGCTTGTCTGGCCGCGCCGATGAGAGCCTCGGCGCGCGGAGTCGGCAACATTCCCTGTGCTGAGCGGATGAAGAGTGGATCGTCCAGTTCCTTTCGCAGGCGTGCCAGCCAGATCGAAATGGTCGGCTGACTCTGACCGAGTTTCTCGGCTGCCTTGGTGACACTGCCCGTGGTGAACAATGCATCGAAGAGCCTGAGCAGGCGAGGCTCCAGCAGTTTCGTCTCGGGGTGATCCTGAGGTTTCATTGCAAATGACAATAATGCATATAAGAATCATAGCATATCTTAATGTCAACCAGCCTGCTACCACGCGACCAACGCCGAGAATGGCGCTGGGGGAAGCGTTCGATGAGGATCTGCTTTATCGGAGCGGGGGCCTTAGGCTCGACCATCGGCGGCACGCTGGCGCGTGGGGGAGCCGAGGTCTGGCTAATTGATCCGTTCCAGGCCCATGTTGACACAATCAACGCCCGCGGGCTTCGCATGCGCGAAGGTAGCGCCGAGACCGTCGTGACGGTCACCGCCTGCACGTCCGCGGCCCAGGTCGGCGTCAAGGCTGACCTCGTCATCGTCCTCGTCAAATCCTACCACACGAGTGAGGCCATCCGGGCGGCCGCGCAGATCATCGGGCCGCACACGGTCGTGATGTCGCTTCAAAATGGTCTTGGCCACGAGGACATCCTGTCGGAGGAAGTTGGTCGTGACCGGGTCATGGCGGGCAAGACCTACGTTGGTGGCGTGCTGCTCGGCCCCGGTCACGTTCGCTCCGGGGTCATCGGCAAGGAAACCATCATCGGCGAGCTTGATGGACGCTTGACGGAACGCGCACGGCGAATTTCCGAGACGTTCAACCGCGCCGGCATCCTCACACTGCTCAGCGACAACATCCTGGGCACGATGTGGGACAAGCTGTTCATCAACGTTGCCGGAGGAGGAATTACTGCCATTACCGGCCTGACCTATGGCGGTCTCTATTCGCTGCCGATCCTGGAAGATTGCGCGCTGGCCGCGATCTCAGAGGGCATCGCGGTCGCGCGGGCGGCTGGCGTGAAGATCTCGATCACCGACCCGCGGCGCGCTTGGACAATGGCATCCGCTGGTCTACCGCCCGAGTTCAAGACGTCGATGTTGCAAAGTTTGCAGTCCGGCAACTTGACTGAGATCGACTACATCCACGGGTCCGTCGTGCGCTGGGGCGCCAGGCTCAACGTCCCGACCCCCGTCAATTCCACCCTTGTCGCGCTGGTCAAGGGCATCGAATACGCCCGCAGCGACTATCCTGGAAGGTCCTAAGACGATGTCGCTGCCCCGTGCCTACATCGAACACGTCGCCATCCGTGTGCCGGACGTTGATCGTCACGTTGGTTTCTTTCGTGAGGTGCTTGGTCTTCCCATTCGCGACGAGCAACCCGCCGATGGTGCCCGCCCGCGTCAGGTATGGGTGCTCGGAAGCGTGCAACTCATCGAGGATCCGAACTTCGTCGGACCGGAGGGGCGCCTCGCCCATCTCGGGATCATGGTCGACGACTACGAAGGTGTGCTCGCCCGTGCCGCCGCCTGGGGCGCCAAGGCGCTGCCTACGGGACCGAACTGGCTCGAACTGCCGGGCGGGCTGAACGTCGAAATCTTGCAAGCCAGTGCAGGCGCTGTGGAAGCGGCCCTGGCGATCAATCCACGGGCCTAAGGAACAGGCGACATGACCGATGAGCGCTACTGGGACGATGCCAAGGTCGGCGACGAATGCGTCACTCCCTCAGTGACGGTTACCGAAATGATGGTGAATGCCTACGCAGAACTGACGGGCGACTTCACGCCTGTTCATGTCGACGAGGAATACGCCAAGACCACACCATTCGGTACGCGCGTCGCGCACGGGCTGTTTGGTCTGTCGCTGGCCGACGGTTTGAAGACCCGTGCCGACTACCGCTTCCTTCCCGGAATGTCGCTGGGCTGGACGTGGGATTTCAAGCTGCCGATCAAGCTCGGAGATACCGTGCATGTGAAGTTCCGCGTTGGATCAATGCGCGCCACGAAGCGGGAAGGGTGGGGCATCGTGGTGCTGCCCTCGGAGCTGATCAACCAGCGCGGCGAAGTGGTGCAGCTAGGCGAGCACCGGCTGATGATTCCCATGCGATCGAAGACTAGCGTCGCGGGAGAGCGGGCATGACCGCGCAGGATCTGCCGCTCAAGGGCATTCGCGTCATCGACTACAGCCATTTCCTGGCAGGCCCGTTCATGGGCCGTTGCCTTGCCGCGATGGGCGCCGAGGTCATCAAGGTGGAGCGTCCGACGGCAGGCGATGCGGGCCGCGCCCATGGCTATTTCAAGGACGGACAGTCCGGCTACTTCCTGCAGCAGAACATGGGCAAGCAGGGAGTGTGCATCGACCTGCGCGATAAGCGCGGTCTTGACATGATGATGAAGCTGGTCGACACGGCCGACGTCTTCATCGAGAACTACCGCCCCGGCGCGCTCGATCGACTCGGGCTCGGCTACAAGGCGCTGTCGGCGCGCAATCCCGGGCTGATCTACTGCTCGGTCTCCGCCTATGGCCACACCGGTCCCTATGCCGACCGTCCGGGCTTCGGCCTGATCGCAGAGGCGATGTCGGGCGCTTTGGCGCAGCTGGGCTGCCCCGGCGAAGCGCCGCCGCTGCTGCGGATGCCACTCGCCGACATGTATACCGGCATTCACGGTGTGGCTGCCATCAATGCCGCGCTGGTCGGCCGCGCGTCGTCCGGGCGCGGTCAACACATCGATCTGGCGCTGTACGACTGCATGGTCTCGATGCACGACTATGCAGTGCAGCGCTACTTCCTCTCCGGCGGTACCGATCTGCCGAAGCAGACTGGAAGCGGACAGCCAGACTCGACCGTCTACGGCGTCTTTCCGGCAAGGGACGGCAATCTTGTCATCGCCGCGCAAGTTGATGATGCGTGGCGACGACTGGCGAGCCTGATCGGAGGAGACGCGCTGGCATCCGACGAACGCTTCACCACGCCTGCTGCGCGCAACGCCCACTATACTGAAGCTATGGAGATTGTGCGCACCTGGACGCTGTCGCAGCCCTCTCGGGACGCCTGTCTTGCGGCACTCGACGAAGCAGGCGTGCCGTCCGCTCCCGTGCAGACCATCGAAGAGGTCGTGAAGGATCCGCAGATCCACGCGCGCGGCATGCTGGTCGAGCAGGAACATCCTGTGCTCGGCAAGGTGACGTTACCGAACTTGCCCTTCCGCTTCTCCAACTGCGACACCACGGTGCGAATTCCGGCGCCGCTGCTCGGCCAGGACAATCGCCGCATTGCAGAGTCGCTGGGACTTTCGGCCGAGCTCGTCGAGGCGATGGTGCGTGACGGGGTCCTCTACAACGAACTCGCAGTGCAGGAGTGAGCGATGAGCGACCGTTATGCGGTGATCGGCAACCCGATCGGCTTCAGCAAATCACCTCACATCCATGGCACTTTCGCCAGAATGACAGGACAGGACCTTGTCTATGAGGCGATCGAGGGTCCCCTCAATGGCTTCAGCGGGCGGGTTGATCAATTCCGGACCGAGGGCGCCAAGGGACTGAACATCACTGCCCCGTTCAAGCTCGATGCCTTCGCCTACGCAAACGAGCTTTCAGAGAACGCCGACCGAGCTGGCGCCGTAAACTGCCTGAAGTTCGACGGCCATCGGATCATTGGCGAGAATTTTGACGGGATCGGCCTTGTGCGCGACATCACCATCAATCTCGGTGTCAAAATGGCCGGCCAGCGAGTCCTGATGCTCGGTGCCGGGGGCGCGGCGCGTGGCGCGCTGCTGCCGTTCCTGCGCCAGGAGCCGTCCGAGCTGGTTCTCGTCAATCGTTCCTTATCGAAGGCTGTGGCATTGGCCGAAGAGTTTGCCGGTTGTGGTCCCCTGATCGTCAGCGGCTATGCTGAACTGGCCGATCTTGCCGAGGGTTATGACGTCGTGGTTAACGCGACATCGGCCAGCCTGCGAGGTGAGATGCCGCCACTTCCCGGCAATGTCTTCCGCGGTGCGAAGTTGGCGTACGAACTTGCCTACGGCAAGGGATTGACTCCCTTTCTGCAAGCGGCCCGCGCCGAAGGCGTAGCCAAGCTCGCCGACGGCGTCGGCATGCTGGTGGAGCAGGCGGCAGAAGCTTTTGCCTGGTGGCGCGGCGTTCGACCGAGCACGGCTCAGGTCATCGCCGAGCTGACCCTACCATTGCGCTGACGGGCTATGCCGAGCATTCAACCCAAACCCAGCTTCCTCGTCGGCCTGATCGGCAGCGGCATTGCTGCGTCCCGCACGCCGCCCATGCACGAAGCGGCCGCTGACGCCGCTGGCATCCGCTATCTCTACAGGAAGATCGATCTGGTCGAGTTGAAGCTCGGTGCGGAGGCATTGCCGGAATTGCTCACGGCCGCGAGGCGGATGGGCTTTGACGGGCTGAACGTGACCCATCCCTGCAAGCAGGCGATCATTCCGCTGTTGGAAGAGCTTTCGCCTGACGCGCAGGCGCTTGGTGCCGTGAACACCGTGGTTATCAGGAACGGTCGAATGATCGGCCACAACACCGACTGGTTCGGCTTCGCCGAGAACTTTCGCCGCAACATGCAAGGCGCGTCGCTCGGTCGTGTCGTCCAATTCGGCGCCGGCGGCGCAGGCGCGGCAGTCGCTTTTGCGCTGATGAAACTCGGCGTGCAGGAGTTGATCATTGTCGACTTGGACCTGGCCAAGGCGCAGAGTGTGGTCGACGGCTTGTCCCCCCGATTTGCAGAGGGGCGCTTGAAGGCCGGCCAGGATGTTGCAGCGGCCGTGGCTGC
>NZ_AJQF01000318.1:0-9784 GCF_000261705.1 Bradyrhizobium genomosp. III
ACTCCGATCGGCATGGACAAGTATCCGGGCACACCGCTGCCGACGGCCTTGCTGCGTCCCGATCTATGGGTCGCCGAGATCGTCTATTTCCCGCTGGAAACCGCACTGCTGCGCGCGGCCCGTACCCTCGGCTGCCGCACGGTCGACGGTGGCGGCATGGCGATCTTCCAGGGCACCGAAGCTTTCCGCCTGTTCACGGGCGTTTCACCCGATCCAGACGTCTTCTTCTCAACTTTCGCATCCCTGGGAGGGTGACACCCGGCCGATGGGCGAGCGGCACGCACAACGCCCGAGAGGAAACGCAAGATGGGCTATACGCTCGATTTCTCGGTGGTTTGGCATGCCATGCCCGCGCTGCTGTGGGGGTGCGTGGGCACGTTAGGTCTGGCGCTTGCCGGCATGACACTGGCGATGATCATCGGCGTCGCCGGCGTCGCGGCACGCGATTCGAAGGCGGCCTGGTTACGTGCCATCGTGATCGGCTTCGTCGAGATCGTGCGCAATACGCCTTTCCTGGTGCAGATCTTCTTTCTGTTCTTTGCACTGCCGCTCATCGGATTGAAGCTCAATCCGACCGCCACCGCCATTATTGCACTCGGCGTGAATGGAGGCGCGTACGCCATCGAGATCATCCGTGGCGGCGTGCAGTCTGTTCACCAGGGACAGGTTGAGGCCGGCTACGCGCTCGGATTGCACAAAGGACAAGTGTTTCGTTTCATTGTACTCAAGCCCGCGCTTCGCGCGATCTACCCGTCGCTCACGGGGCAGTTCATCATGCTGACGCTGACCTCGTCGATCTGTTCGGCCGTCTCCGCCGATGAATTGACGTCGGTTGCGCAGCGCATCGAAAGCGACTCATTCCGCAGCTTCGAGGTCTATTTCTTCGTCACCTTCCTCTACCTCGCGATCTCCTGGCTGCTGATGTCGGGCTTCGCGATCATCTCCCACCGCTTCTTCTCATATCCGACGCGCTGAGAAGGACAGATCATGACACCGCATTTCGGTCTTCCCGAGTTCGGCTTCCTCCTGCGTGGTCTGCAGTGGACGGTGCTGCTGACGCTGGTTGCATTCGTCGGTGGCTGTACCGCCGGCCTGATCGTCGCACTGTTGCGCACCTGCGGTCGCACGACTGTGGAATGGATGGTCCGGATCTATATCGTTATCTTCCAGGGCACACCGCTGCTGCTGCAACTGTTTGTGGTGTACTACGGCTTGGCGCTCCTCGGATTGAAGCTGTCAGCATTCGTTGCGGTGGCGATCGGGTTCACCGTCAACGCCTCGGCTTTTCTCGGCGAGATCTGGCGCGGCGCAATCCAGGCCGTGCCTCGCGGTCAGACCGAGGCCGCAATGGCGCTCGGTCTACATTATTCCTGGCGCATGCGCGACATCGTGCTGCCGCAAGCTATTCGCATCTCGCTGCCGGCGACCATCGGCTATCTCGTGCAACTCATCAAGGGCACCTCGCTCGCCGCCATTGTCGGCTTCATCGAACTCGCCCGCGCCGGTCAAATCGTATCGAACCAGACCTACCAGCCGTTGCTGGTCTTCGGCGTGGTTGGCGCGATGTATTTCATCCTCTGCTGGCCACTCTCATGGTGGGGCAGCCGGATGGAGGCCAGGCTCGCCCTGGCCAATCAAAGGTAGGAACGGCGCACCTGCCCAATCAAATACAGCCATCACCAGGAGGAGATACTCATGTTGTTTTCACTCAATCGCCGCCAGGTCGGCATTGCGCTGCTGACTCTGTCGGCCATCGTTGTCGCAGGCGGCTCGCAGGCGGGCACTCTGGAAGACGTGAAGAAGAAGGGCGTCGTCGTCATCGGCATTCAGGGCGATAATGCGCCTTGGGGCTTTGTCGACAGCTCGGGAAAGCAGGAGGGCATCGATGCCGACATGGGGCGTGCCTTCGCTGAATTCCTTGGCGTGAGGGCCGAGTTCGCGCCTCTGGCCGTTGCCAATCGTATCCCGGCACTGACCACAGGCCGTGTGGACATCCTGTTCGCGACCATGGCCATGCTGCCGGAGCGTGCGAAGGCAGTGCAGTATTCCAAGCCGTATGTCGCCAATGAGATTACGCTTGTCGCGGCCCAGGCGACGCTGATCAACAGCAATGCTGATATGGGCAAATATGTCATCGGTGTCCCGCGCTCCTCGACGCAAGATACGCAGGTCACCAACAACGCCCCGTCCGGGACCGAAATCCGCAGATTCGACGATGACGCGGCCACGATACAGGCGCTGCTCTCTGGCCAGGTCCAGGCCGTCGGTGCGAACTTGTTTTACCCGCAGCGTCTGAATGCCGCGAAACCGGAGCTCGGGTTCGAACCGAAGCTTCATTTCTCCGCTCTATACAACGGCGCATGCACGCGCCTGGGAGACAAGGAGTGGAACGAGACGGTCAACAAGTTCATCGACCAGATCAAGTCGAACGGCAAGCTGGCCGCCTTCTACGCCAAATGGATGAAGGTGCCGGTCCCGGTTTTCCCCGACACGGTCCCCGGCGTTCCTTTCGCCGTTCAGTAGTCCCTGCGAGCGGCCGACGCGCGATCCGCGTTGGCCGCCGCCCGACAGCGGAGGCCAGCATGCAGGACCAGATTCTGATCGAAATGAAGCGTGTGCAGAAGTGGTACGGCGGGTACCAAGCTCTCCGCGATGTCGATCTCACCGTGCGCAAGGGCGAGAAGATCGTGCTCTGCGGTCCGTCCGGTTCGGGCAAGTCGACGCTAATCCGCTGTATCAACCGCCTGGAGGCGATCCAGCAGGGCAGTATCGTGGTGAACGGTCATCGGCTGGACGACAGCATCAAGGCCATCGATGTCGTACGTCAGGACGTCGGGATGGTTTTTTCAGAGCTTCAACCTTTTTCCGCATATGACGGTGTTGCAGAACTGCATGCTCGCCCCCATTCGCGCGCGCCGCATCGGCAAGGCCGAGGCAGAGGCGACCGCGCGAAAATACCTCGAGCGCGTGCGCATTGGTGAACAGGCCGAGAAGTATCCAGCTCAGCTTTCGGGTGGTCAGCAACAGCGCGTCGCAATTGCGCGCGCGCTATGCATGCAGCCCAAGGTGATGCTATTTGACGAGCCGACCTCGGCTCTCGATCCTGAGATGGTCAAGGAGGTGCTCGATACGATGATAGGCCTCGCCAACGACGGCATGACCATGATTTGCGTCACGCACGAGATGGGCTTTGCCCGCCAGGTTGCGGATCGTGTGATCTTCATGGCTGAAGGCCAGATCATCGAAGAAGGCGCGCCCGAGGCGTTCTTCCGCAATCCAGAGCATGCCCGCACCAGGCAGTTTCTTGGCGAGATCCTTGCCCATCACTGAATGGAGGTCTTTCGTGAGTCGTCTTGTCTACGTCCTCAACGGACCAAATCTCAATTTGCTCGGCAAGCGCCAGCCCCATATCTATGGTCACGAGACGCTCGCGGATGTGGACCGAGATTGCCGTGCGCTGGCCGGGGAGCTCGGCCTGGAGATTCGCTTTCACCAGTCGAACAGGGAATACGAGCTGATCGACTGGATCCACGAGGCGCGCGAGACGGCTGCCGGGATCGTGATGAATCCAGCGGCTTTCACCCATACGTCAGTCGCCATCCTGGATGCGCTGAACACATTCGAGGGGACAGTGATCGAGGTGCACATTTCCAACGTGCACAAGCGCGAGGAATTCCGTCACCATTCGTTTGTCTCCAAACGGGCTGATGGGGTCATCGCAGGCTTCGGCACCCAGGGCTATCTGCTCGGCTTGCGTCGCGTGGCCAAGCTGCTTGATGAGAGCAAGGGATAGCATCGTATGAGTGCACCCGTCCGCCTGTCGCTGATGGGAGCGGGTCTCATCGGCAAGCGACACGTCGAGCACATTCTCGCGCGGCCGGAGGCGGTACTGTCGTCGATCGTCGATCCGATGCCGGCGGCCCGAGAGTTGGCGGCGTCGCCGAAGGTGGACTGGTTTCCGTCCTTTCAGGACATGCTGTCCGAAAATCGGCCGGAGGGGGTGGTTGTCGCCAACCCCTAATCAGATGCATGTAGCCAACGGCATGGATTGTATCGCAGCTCGCATCCCGGCGCTCATCGAGAAGCCGTTAGCGGATGACGTCGTCGCTGCACATGCACTGGTCGAAGCCTCCGAGCGGGCGGGCGTGCCGCTGCTTACCGGCCATCATCGCCGCCACAACCCGATGATTCAGCGCGCTAGGGCGGAGATCGAAAGGGGCCGGCTGGGCCAGATCGTGTCGGTGCATGGCATGTTCTGGCTGATCAAGCCGGACGACTATTTCGATGTGGCCTGGCGTCGCGAGAGAGGGGCGGGTCCCGTTTTCCTGAATCTCATCCACGATGTCGACCTGCTACGGTACCTCTGTGGGGATATCGTGGCGGTGCAAGCGGCCCAATCCAATCGGCTGCGTGGAAATGAGGTTGAAGAGACGGCGTTGATCCTCTCACTTCGCCTCCGGCGCATTGGGAACGGTCAATGTCTCCGATACCATCCAGTCGCCCTGGAGCTGGGAATTCACCGCCGGTGAGAACTCGGCCTACAGTCATACGCAGGAGAGTTGCTACCAGATCGGCGGCACGAGGGCATCGCTGGCTATTCCGCAACTCGATCTATGG
Source organism: Bradyrhizobium genomosp. III (assembly GCF_000261705.1). Classification (NCBI taxonomy): domain Bacteria; kingdom Pseudomonadati; phylum Pseudomonadota; class Alphaproteobacteria; order Hyphomicrobiales; family Nitrobacteraceae; genus Bradyrhizobium; species Bradyrhizobium genomosp. III. The sequence goes on from NZ_AJQF01000318.1 coordinate 4,618, forward strand.
CATCATCCTAGCAAGGCCAGCTGGTGGGCGCCGATTGAGCGCGAGCGGCTGAGCTACGAGAACGAAGACCCGCTTGCTCTGCAGATCGCCAATTTCTGCGGAGTCATCCGCGGTACGGCCGAGCCTGTGGTGAGCGGGCGCGAAGGGCTGAAAACCCTCACAGTCGACGCGGTCAAACGCGCGGCGGAAACCGGAGATGGAACGTCCGCATCTTTTTCTGAGCCTGATGACCACCAGCCGAAATCTTGCGGTTGCTGCCTGACGACCGCTTGTGGCCCGAAGGCGAAGATCGGCATGGTGTCCCGGACGTCGGCAGTCGAGGCCAGACCAGACATCGCAGAGACGCGCGTGAATCGACGCGAATGCCCCGATTCGGGCAGGAAGCGACAAAGTCACTGATGATCGAGGTAGATCGGCAACCCTGCGTCTCCCGAGGCATGACGCGGTCTGTCACTTGCCTGCCCTGTCGCTTGCAGGTGATTACTTTAAGTATTCGGTGAAAGTTCCTGCAGAGTCGATTGCAGCGCACCAGGCGAATACCACGGCCGGGCCGATCATTGTACCGGGTCCTGGGTACATGCCGCGGAAAATGGAAGATGAATCGTTACCAACGGCATACAGCCCTGGTATGATTCTATCGTCGTGAGACATCACCCGAGCGCGAGCGTCCGTTCGCAAGCCGGCGCTGCTGGCGAGATCTGATGGCCATACGGCAACGGCATAATACGGACCTGGGCCGATCCGCCGGAGACAAGGGTTCGGCTTGTTGTCGGGATCGCCATTGAACCTATTCAATTCGCTGGTACCTCGGCCAAACTCCTCATCGATCCCCGCTTCGGCGTAGCGGTTGTATCGCTTCACGGTCGAAGCAAGCTGGTCGGCGTCAGTGCCGATCTGTTGAGCCAACTCTTCGATCGTCTGACCTTCAAGCAGATAACCGGCTTGCAGGTAGGAGGTCAGGCTTCTGGTTCCTGGGTGAACCAGCCCGATTCCAAAATCCCTGATGAAGGTTCTGTCGCAGATCAGGAAGGCCGGCGTCGCCGCAGCATTCGACGCCAGCATCGCGGCGACGAAGTCGTGGTAGGAATTAGCCTCGTTGACGAAGCGTCGCCCTGACCTGTTGACGGCGAGTAGTCCCGGCTTGGCACGATCGAGCAGGATATGGGGGAAGACTGAAAGGCGGCCGTCCGTCTGCCTCATGACAGAACTCGGCATCCACAGGGCCGGACTATCGAGGCCGCGCTCCAGGCCGGCGCCGATGCGCTCCCCGGCCAGGATGCCATCGCCAGTATTGCTCGATGGCGCGAGCGAGTAGCGGCGCGCCGCGTGCGGAAACAGCCGTTCGCGGAGCTCTCGGCTCCAGCCAATCCCTCCGGTTGCGAGCACCACGCCCTTGTGGGCGCGTATGGCCAGCTGTCCGTTTGGTGATGAGAGGACAGCCCCTACGATCGCACCGCGGTCGCTGATCAACTCGCTCAACCCCGTCTCAAAGCGAAGAGTGACATTGGCGCGCCGAATGCTGTCAAAAAGTCGAGCCACAAGCGCATTGCCCATAATCAGGCGTGTGCCGCGCCTGTAGTTGACACGATCCAGCGCATACCGGGTGAGCAGACCTGCGGCATGCCGAAAACTGGACCAGTCGCGGAAAGGCGCCAATAGCGGCGGAATGTCCGCCTTCCCAACCATCATCCCGCCGAGAACCATGAATTCGCGGCGTGGCGGTCTGATCCGGGCGAAGTCGTCTCCGAGCTCGCGTCCGTCAAACGGAACTGCTCCGAGTGCGCGGCCGGCGATCGCGGCACCCGGAAGGTCTTTGTAGTCGGGATGGACTGGGGGCGCCGCGAACCGGACGCTCGTTTTCTGTTCGAGATAGTCGAGCACGATCGGACCCGCCTTGAGATACATGTCCAGGCGTTGGTCGGTCGCGTGCTCGCCGAGCATTGCAGCAAGATAGGTGCGGGCGCCCTCGGGCGTATCAGGCTTTCCGGTGAGCCGTCCTTGCCGACTACCCGGGATCCAGACGGTGCCGGCGGAGGTTGCGGTCGTGCCGCCCACCATGTCCGACTTCTCGCAGAGGATAACCTGAAGCCCTTCGAGGGCGGCCACAAGTGCGGCCGTCATGCCCGCCGCACCGGCGCCGATGACTAGGAGATCGGTCTCACCGTCCCAGGAGTGATTGGCTTGCACCATCCCAAGCCGCCTTCTTTCACGTCGCGCGCGCCCTCTCGACAATGACCTTGGCCGCTGCCAGCGCTCGGCGCGCCCGCGCTTCGGCGTCTATGGTCTTTGCCAATCGAACGGTCGGAACCTCGACACTGATCGTCAGACTGTCCGGCATCGCCTTAGTCAAGCTGACCAGATCGATGCCACCCTCGCCCGGAAACATGCGCTCCTCGCGCGCGGCATGGATGAGCTGTTCCGTGTTCAGCGGGCGCTCGGCCGGGCCGTCGCAGATCTGCCAATAATGAAGACGATCGGTGGGGATGGAGCGAAGGTCCGCAAGCGAGCTTCGCGATCGATCAAAATGCAGCGCGTCGACTAGAATGCCGGCCGCGGGATGAGCGAGGTCGCTGACGAGCCGCAGCGCTGTCCGCAGATCTGGAACGCTAGTCCATGGCATGAACTCGAGGTCGGACGTGAGGCCATACTCCGCTCCAGCTTCGCAAAACTGCCGGTAGCGTTCCTCGAACCTTGCCAGATCTGGATCATAGGATGCGACAAGGATGTGCTTGGCCCCGAGGCGGGCCCCGGCCTCGAAGAAGGGGGCGAAAAAGGCAATGTCGGTGTCCGGTCTGAACGCAACGACCTCGAGATCGGCGACGGTTATTCCCGTCGACTGCAACCGTTGCAAAGTTGCCCGTAGCAGCGGTGCATCGTCCATCAGGCGATATGCAACTCCGCCAGGCGTTGCGGGTAACAGCCTCAGTCCTACTTTGTCGTAGCCGCAACGGGCCGCGAGTTCAATCATCTCGGGAGGTGCCAGCTCGAGCACGGTCAGCGCAGCGAGAGAGAACATGGCCATTAGCCGAAATCCGCAATGCGGGCCTCGAGCGCAAACATTCCCAAATAGACTTCCGGCTCGCTGGCCCGGCCCATGACGTCAGGAGCTACCGTCCGCGCCTGCTGCAAAGCAGCCCGCAAGGAGGTAGCGTCGAGCGCCTCGATCACCAGAAGACCCGAGAAAAAGCCCTCATCCTTCCGCATGCCCTTTTCAATTGTCTGCACCGATGTCCGCGCCTGGTCGGTCGCGCCGATCTGGACGGCGGCGACCCCATCGCAGGCTACAAGCGCGTCGGCGAGGTTTTGCGGGCTGGCTGGCAGCTTTTCGATCCGCTGCGCCGTGATCGTGGCTCCCTCGCCCCGTCCTGCGCGCGCCACCATAACGCCGCCGCCGCGCATGAAATTGCCGAGCTTCGGCATGATGCGCTGTGACCACGGCGTCGGTGCGTTGAGGCGCGCCAGATAGGCCTCGCCGTCGAGCACTTCGGGTGCTTCCAGCTCATACAAAATGAAGAAGCGGTTGATGTCGTCCCTTGCCGCCCGGAACACACGCGATGCCAGGAATCCCCTCGTTGTCACGCGCTCGGTCGTGTGCTCACGCGTCAACCAGTGCCGGTAATTGGTCAGGTCGTGTGCCTCGACGTCGCTCCAGATGGCGAGAAATCCTCTGCCGCGCATCCCGCCCTCCATGCCTACGCTCTGCTGCCGGCCGCAAGCCCGTGCAGAGCCGACGGAATGGTACCAGGCAATTGCCCCAGCCGCTGCGCGGCGGCCAGGATCGCAGCAAGATAGCCATAAGGACCCAGGCCGCAAATGACCGCCGTGCAGGCACTCGAGGTGATGGAGTGGCGGTGCAGCTCGTCCCGCGCGTGAATGTTCGAGATATGCACCTCGATCTTCACGCCCTCGAAGATCTTCAGCGCATCGATCAGCGCGATCGAGGTAAATGAATAGGCCGCGGGATTTATGATGATGGCATCCGCGTTGCCATGGGCGGACTGGATCAGGCTGACGAGTTCGCCCTCTATGTTCGATTGATGGAACGACATCGAAACTCCGAGCTGATCGGCCAGCACCTGGCAGCTCGCCTCGATCTGCTCAAGCGTCGTCGAGCCGTAGATGTGAGGCTCGCGGATGCCGAGGAAATTGAGATTGGGTCCATTGAGAATCATGATTTGAGCGGCCATTTTGTCCCTCTTGTCCTTTGCCAACGCGCGACTAGCCGCCAAACCACTTTGCCGGGATCGTCACCAACCCCGGGAACAGCACCATCGCGAACAGGACGATGAGTTGCGCGATCATGAAGGGCCAGACACCCTTGATGATATCCTCCATGCTGATCCTGGAGACGCCGCAGACGACATTGAGCACGATGCCCACCGGGGGCGTGATCAAGCCGATGGCATTGTTGATGATGAAGAGCACGCCGAAATAGACGGGGTCGATGCCTGCCGCCTTGACGATCGGCATCAGGATCGGTGTGAGAATGAGGATCGTCGGCGTCATGTCGAGCGCCGTCCCCACGATGACAACCACGACCATGATCGCGAGCATCAGCAGCGTCTTGTCGCCCATGAAGGGCTTCAACAGGGTCACGACCTGTGCGGATATCTCCGACACGGTGATGAGCCAGGATGATACCAGCGCCGCAGCAACCAGGAACATGACGATGCTCGTCGTCACGGCAGAGGAGACGAAGATCGCGTAGAGCTGCGAAAGTTTCAGCTCGCGGTAGACGCAGGTCGCCACGAACAGGGAGTAGACGGCGACGACCACCGCGGCTTCCGTGGGCGTGAAGATGCCGAAACGCAGGCCGACCACGATGATGACCGGCAGCATCAGCGCCCAGAAACCGTCGACGACGGCCTTGACGATCTCCGACCACGAGGCCCGTGGCGGCGGCGAAAGGTTCTCTTTCCGCACCACCCACGCCCAGGCCAGACAAAGCCCTGCGCCGAGCAGCAGCCCCGGCACGATGCCAGCCAGAAACAGTTTCGAGATAGATACGCCCGCGGCGACGCCGAAGATGACGAAGCCGATGCTGGGAGGGATGACGGGAGCAATGATGCCGCCCGCCGCCACGAGGCCCGCCGCATAGGACTTCTTGTGCCCCGCCGCCACCATCATGGGCACCAGAAGGGCCGCGAGCGCCGCTGCATCGGCAGGC
>NZ_AJQF01000319.1:0-7192 GCF_000261705.1 Bradyrhizobium genomosp. III
GACGCAAGGATCGTGACATAGCCGAGCCCGCCACGGAAATGCCCCACCGCGACCAGCGCGACGTTGACGATACGCTTGGCCAGCCCTCCCTTGTTCATGATCTCGCCTGCGAGCATGAAGAAGGGAATCGCCATCAGCGGAAAGCTGTCGGCCCCGTTGATGACGTTCTGCGCCACGATCTGGGCATCGAACATGCCGATCGTGCTCATCAGGGCCACGCCGCAGACGATGAGCGCGAAGGCGATCGGCATGCCCAGAGCCATGGCGCCCAGCAGCGAGAATGTGAAGACGGCGATCGTCATGACTCGATCCCGGTGGACTGCTGGAGGTGGATGCTGCCTGGCGCGGTTCGATGAGACATCAGTGCTCGTCCGATTCCTTGACGGCCACCATGTCGGATTCGCTCGCCTGTCCCGTAAGCACGCGGAGGAGGTCGTAGAGAAGGATGACTGCGGCCGACACGCCGAAGATCACGCCAACCCCGTAAAAGATCGCCATCGAGAGACCAGTCGCCGGCGCGCGATCGTCGATGTTAATGATGGTCTGGCGCCAGCTTCCCGACAGCAACAGCCAGTCGGCGAAGAGCATCAGGCAATAGTTGATGACGAAGCATATGCGCTTGCCAGAAGCCGGCAGCATCCGGACGAGGCTATCGACGCCAAGGTGAGCGTGTTCGCGAAGCGCGACGATTGCGCCGAGGAAGGTCAACCAGACCAGCAACCAGCGCGACAACTCTTCGGAAATCGTGATTCCGGAGTTGAAGCCGTAACGCAGAACGACATTGCCGAAGACCAGGACCACCATGACCGCGAGGCACGCGGCAATGACGGCCTTCAGGAACGTGCAATAGAGGTCGAGAACTCGCGCCATGCGTGACGTCCGGGCATCTGAGAGCGGAGCCGGCCACTGGCCGGCTCGGCCTGCGTTATAAAAGAAGTCGACTACTTCACGTCCTTGCGGATGCGCTCGACTTCTTCGTTGAAGAGCTTCACCGTCTCGGGACGAAGGTTGGCCGACGTCTTGTCCGCGACCGGCTGCGCCGCCTTCCGCATGCGCTCCGTTTCTTCGGGAGCGATCGCGTTGTACTGCATGCCCTTGGCCTGCAGCTCCGCCAGAGCCTTGTCGGTCTGAAGGCGGGTCTGCTCCTTCTGATAGCCGCGGCTTTCTTCATAAGCTTCACGCATCAGGCCCTGCTCGGTCGGCGACAGCTTGTCCCAGAAGATCTTACTCACCAGGATGATGTTCAGAGTAAAGGTGTGATTTGTGGCGGAAACGTATTTCTGCACTTCGTAGAATTTGTTCGAGAGAATGACCGTGTATGGATTCTCCTGGCCGTCGACGGTGCGGGTCTCGAGCGCCGAATACAGCTCACCGAAAGCCATCGGGACCGGATTTGCCTTAAAGGCACTGAAGCTTTCGAGATAGACCGGATTCGGAATCACACGAAGCTTGAGGCCGCTGAAGTCCTCAAGCTTGGTGATCGGGCGAGTGCTGTTCGTGACGTTGCGGAAGCCCAGGCCCCAATATCCGAGGCCAATCAGCCCCTTCGACGGCAGCGCATCCATCATCGCCTTGCCGAATTTGCCGGTCGCGAGAGCATCGGCCTGCTCGGTCGTGTTGAACAGGAACGGGAAATCGATCAGGCCGAACTCTGGAATGACGGTCGCGAGCGACGTCGTCGAGGCCGACAGCATCTCCTGCGTGCCGCCCCGTAGCGCCGATTGCTGTTGCAATTCGTTGCCGAGCTGCGAAGCGGCGAACTCGCGCACCTTCATCTTGCCCCCGCTTTTGGCCAGCAGGATCTCAGCGAACTTTTGCACGCCAAAGCTGACGGGATGATCGGTGTTGTTGAGGTGCCCCCACCTGATCGTCCGATCCTGGATGTCGTCGGCGGCGGACGCCCCGACCGTCAGCGCTACGCAGATCGCCGTCGCAGACAGCGCCCGTACCAACAAGCTCATCGTTTCCTCCCTGGTTTGACCGGGCGCGACCGGCGACTTCGGCGCTCGTTTCGTGCCTTTAGCTGTTTTTAGACATCATACATCGATTTGGATGTCAAATGATAGATCAAAGTTCATATGAGATAGCTTAGAACGTCAGAGGTGATTGCGGTCCTATAATCCTTGCGTTAAAGATGGTTCGGCTCGCCTCCCGGTGGAGCATGATCGGTCAAGCGAGATCAGAGGCAATGACGGCACTTGAGGAACGGCCCTTATCAGCGGGCGACAGCGGCTATCAGCGCATTCGGTCCGACATCATTTTCGGCGTGCTCAGGCCCGCGGGCCGTCTCAAGCTCGATGCGGTCAAGGAGGACTACGGCGTCAGCATCTCGACGCTGCGTGAGATTCTCAATCGCCTAGCGTCGGAAGGTTTTGTGGTCGCCGAAGGCCAGCGTGGCTTTGAGGTGGCGCCTATCTCGATCCAGAACCTGCGCGAGCTTGCCGATCTGCGGATCCTGCTTGAGCATCACGCTATGGCGGAGTCGTTTCGGGCCGGGGACGTCGAGTGGGAGGGCCGCGTGGTGTCAGCGCATCACAAGCTGTCGGCCACCGAGCGCACTGTCCTTAAGGACGGCGACGATCCCGAGTTGCGCAAGCGCTACGACGGCGAATTCCATCAAGCGCTGATCTCCAGCTGCGGGTCGCGCGAGCTTATGCATACTCACGCGATCGTGTTCGACAAATATTTCCGCTATGCGCTGCGCTATCGCGGCAGGGAGACGATCAACCAGCACAAGGCGCTGCTTGAATGCGCCCTGAAGCGCGACATCAAGAGCGCTAAGGCCGTCCTCAGCGAGCACATCAATGGCTGTGTCGCGCATGCGCTGTCCTCCTGGAAGGACAGCTGACTTTTGGGTCTGCCCCGGGATCAAATCGTCGATGCAGAAGAACGATCAATGAGCGCGACAATCCCGTTCTCCACGGTCAAGCTGGATGGCCTGCTCGACGACTTCAACATCGACATCTTGATTGTCACCTCGAAGCACAACATCCGGTACCTTCTCGGCGGGTACTATCACTTCCAATTCGATTACATGGAGGCGATCGGCATCAGCCGATATCTCCCCATCTTCGTCTACGTGAAGGGCGCGCTCGACAAGTCGGTCTACATCGCCAATCGGAACGAGGGGGACAGCATCCAGAACAGGACGATCGACGGATGCTGGTTGCCGGCGGTCGTGTTTGGATCGTCAACCTCGGTCGAGGCTATGACGCTCGCGCTCAAACACATCAAGACGATGGCGACGCCTGCGCTTCGTATCGGCGTTGAGGCGTCGTTCCTACCGCTGGACGCAGCCGACGTGCTGCGCACGGAGCTCCCGCATTGTCAGCTCGTCGAGGCCATGCGGCCGCTGGAGAAACTACGATCGATCAAAACCGCGGGCGAGCTGGAGATCCTCCGCGAAGCGTCCGAGCGGGTGGTCGCCTCCATGATGGAGGCAGCCAGTCAAACCGGCCTCGGGCAGAGCAAGCGCGAGATCATAGATCGTCTGCGGCAAGCCGAATTGTCCCGTGACATGACCTTCGAATACGCCCTGGTGACGATGGGAACGAGCCTCAATCGGGCTCCCTCGCACCAACGTCTCAAGCCCGGCGATATCATCTCGCTGGATTCGGGCGGCAACTACCGAGGTTACATCGGCGATCTTTGCCGAATGGCGGTGCACGGGACGCCGGACAGCGAGCTTGTCGATCTGCTCGCTGAAATCGACCTGATCCAACAGGCCGCGCGCGCCCCAATTCGCGCGGGCCTGATGGGTAGCGAGATTTACGCCGCCGCCACGGAAGCGCTGGCGCGGTCGCCTCACGGCAAGCAGCTGCAGTTCGTGGCCCATGGCATGGGCATCGTCAGCCACGAAGCGCCACGGCTTATGGCGACCGGCCCCATTCCCTATCCCGCCGACGACGCCCATGTACCTCTCGAAGCTGGGATGGTCATTTCGATCGAGACCACGCTGCCGCATTCGCGGCGTGGCTTCATCAAGCTCGAAGATACCATCGCCGTGACCGCGACCGGCTTTCAGGCCTTCGGGGATGACGCGCGCGACTGGTATCGGATTTCGGCATGAGCGCCAATTTGATTCCCGCGTCCAGAGTCGAGACTGCCGTTGCCAGCGCAGACATCCTTGGCGAGACGCCCCTGTGGTGCGATCGTTCCCGCAAGCTGTGGTGGATCGACATCGATAGAAGGCTGCACCAATCGTTCGATCCGTCGACGGGTGCCTACCAGACATCCTCCTACGATTGCCAATTCCTGGGCAGCCAGGCTTTGACGGCGGACGGCGCGCACCTGCTTGCGCAGGATCTGCGTCTGTTTCGCCAAGGTGCCGACGGCGCGCCGATAGCCCAAGTGTGCGAAGTCGAAGGCGGGCTTGACAACAGGCTGAATGACGGCCGCGTTGACGCGCGTGGCAGATTGTGGATCGGCACCATGGACAATCAGCTACACCGTCCGAACGGCTCGCTCTACTGTGTGACGGGAAACGGCGAGGTGACGCGGTCTTTCGGCGACGTGATCGTGACCAACGGGATCGCATTCTCGCCTGACAATCGCACGCTTTATTTCACAGACACGCGGCGCTACCGCACTTGGATGTTCGACTTCGATCTCGACGACGGCGTAATCCGCAACCGGCGCCTGTTTGCGGATTACAGTTCCTCGCAGCAGCGGCCAGATGGTGCGTGCGTAGATGTCGACGGAGGGATTTGGACGGCGTTCTTTTCGGGCGGACGGGTGGCGCGTTATAGGCCGAACGGCGAGATTGACACGGTCATTGACTTACCGGTGACGAATCCGACCTGCGTGTGTTTTGGAGGCAGCGATCTCAAAACGCTGTTCATCACATCGGCGAGGAAGTTTCTAGATCCGCATCAATTGTGGGCAGAAACTCGGGCGGGACATCTTCTTGCGGTCCACGGCATTGCCGAGGGGCTTTTTGAACATCGTTTCGTGTCCAGCTCCCGCTGAAATTGCATGTTCGCTACTGCCCATGGCTGACTTCGGCTTCGCGTGCGTTCCAAACCTCGTTCCTTGCGCTCGGAGTCGTGATGCATGTTTTTCAACGTCGTCAACACCAAGCCTGAAAGTTGCGGCAATACATGTGTCCGGTTGTGGCCCTCAGCTGACCAATCGCGGCATGGTGCGCGATGGCAGCATTTGACCTGGAGCGGAAGCCCGTGGGTCCTGGCCGGTAGTCATGATTGCCAATGTAGGCTGGATAGGAGCGGCTCAGTTGCGAAACCGCCGCCGCTTACCCACCCAGAATCTATTTAAATATGTGATTTAATTAGTTTGAAAATGTGATTTAATTTTAACAACGAAACGTTGTAAGTCATTGGGACGCATCTCCGCGGCAACCTGCAAACCACGAGGGAGGGTCACATGGCTGTTCTCTTTGGCGACACAAGTGGATCACTCACGGGACGACAGCATGGCGCAGCGCAAACACTGGTTGGTTCCCATCCGACAAACACACTGTTCGGGGATGCTGGCGTGGACTTGCTCGGCCGCGCGATCGGCGGCAACGACACGTTGCTGACGTCCGGCTCTGGAAGCCTATTCGGTGATGCGGGCGGAAACATTTCTCATCATGCCCGGGGTGGCAGCGACACGTTGTCCGCTCAATTACCGGCGTCCGCTATAATTCCTGGCGAGACTTTCAGCCTGGATATGTACGGTGACGCTGGAGGCAATATCTCGGACTGGGCCATTGCGGGCAATGACATGTTCAATCTCGAGTTGCCCCTGGCCTTTACGCCCGGAGCGAGGGTGAATGCCTATGGCGACGCTGGCGAGATATTGTCCGGTCAGTCCAAGGGTGGTGACGACAACTTCGGTGTCACCGCTGGCGGACATCAAACAATTACCGTGTATGGAGACGCGGGTGGAAACCTGATCAATTGCGCGGTCGGCGGTAATGACACATTCGTTGGTCACATCGGACCGGATGGCAGTTTTGTGTTCTATGGCGACGCTGGCGGAGGCTTGCTCGGGCATACCCGCGGCGGCAATGACAGCTTCACTGCGAGCGGATCCGAGTACAACAACTATCTCTATGGTGACGCCGGAGGCGACATGGCCGGTCATGCGGCCGGCGGCAACGATAGTTTCGCTGTGAGCGGGATTAATCCGTTCAATTTCGTCTTTGGCGATGCCGGTGCAAATATGTCCGCTTCTGCCGCCGGCGGAAACGACAGGTTCGACGACTCTAGCGATGCAACACTCGCCGACCGAAATGTCTTTTCCGGCGATGCTGGCGGAAACCTGTCCGGCTCTGCCCACGGAGGGGACGACACGTTCAACAAGACCGGCTTAGGGGGAAGTACGTTCTATGGCGACGCCGCGGGCGACATGTCTGGTCGTGCCAACGGCGGCAATGACACATTCCAGGCCTCAGGCACGCAAAACCAGAATCTCTTCTACGGCGATGCTGGCGGCAATATGGGCGATCAGGCCGTTGGCGGCGACGACAGCTATCTCGGCGGCAACGTATTTTCCCAGCTCATCAATCAAGCATATGGCGATGCGTCGACTATGTCGGGCCGCGCGCTTGGCGGCAATGACACCTTGGTCGGCGGCAATGATCCGTATCCGCATGCCGCGGACAGCTACGAGACCATTCTCGTCGGCGACGCCCAATCCATGTCCGACTACGCGCGCGGCGGCAACGACAAGCTGGTTAGCGCCACGGGAAACGATAACATCTGGGGCGATGCCCAGATGATGCTCGGCTTTGCCCAAGGAGGGAACGACACGTTCGTGTTCGATTTCGATAACGGGCACGATAAAGTCGAGGACTTCGGACAGGGACTCTCGAATCGGGGCGCCGATCACATCGACGTCTCTGCGCTCGGTATCGAGGACTTCAGCGATCTGAGCATCTCACCGTTCGATCCTGTCACGCACGAGAGCACGGTCACGTTCAGTCCGGGCAACGACGTGGTTGTGCTCAGCGAGCAAACGCTCAGGCCTGAAGATTTCATTTTCGCGCCTTCTCAGTACGATCTGTTGACCTGAGCCGATACTAACACTGCCCGCATACCGCACATGCGTTCCAAACCTCGTTCCTTGCGCTCGGACCGTCTCGTCGTGATGCATGCTTTTTCAACGTGGTCAACACCAAGCCTGAAAGTTGCGGCAATACATGAGTCCGTTTGTGGCCCATCTGCGAAGTTGCGCCTCGGCGGTCGGA
>NZ_AJQF01000320.1:0-14631 GCF_000261705.1 Bradyrhizobium genomosp. III
ACGCGCGATCGCCCCTCAAGGTCAAGCCGGGATGGACGACACATACGTCGAAACCGAATTTCGGTAAAGTGGAATATTTTTAACGGAGCGGATTGACACGCGGCGACACAGGCGGGTCGCGTAACCCGGATGGAGCGCTAGCGGAATCCGGGACGGTGCAAAATGCCGGGCGAGCAGTCCGGATTTACGCTTTCGCTCCATCCGGGCTGCGGGACATCACCGCTTCGGCAGCGCCGAGACGTCCTGCAATACCTGTTTACATTCAGCAACATTCCCGCTGCCGAAAGGCCACGATCGGCCGGCTAGTGGCGGCTGCCTCGTCCTGCCCCTGAGGGCCATGAGCTCCCTCCGAGCCGAGGTCAGTGGATTTCAGCCGATTTGATGCCGTCGTACTCGTTCGCCGCAAGTCCCCTGCCAACGGCCAAGGAGACGCATCGTCCGAAGCCCGCCCCGTTGCGCAGCCCCATGTCGCGCGCCGGATCAGCCTGCGTTGCGCTGATGCTGGGCAGCGCCCTGGCCGGCTGCGCGGTCGGCCCGGATTATGCCGGCCCGCCCAAGCTCGCCTTGCCCTCGCACTGGAGCACCAACACCGCCCCGCATCGGGACGCCGGCAAGCTCGACCGCTGGTGGCTGCGCTTGCGCGATCCCCTGCTCAGCCGGCTGATCGAGGAGGCCATCGAAGCCAACCCTGATGTCGCGAAGGCGAAAGCGGCCGTGCGCGAGGCGCGCGCCACGCTGCAACAGACGACGGCAGGCCTGTTTCCGTCCGTGAGCGGCACGGCCTCGGTGACCAGCAACAAGTCCAGTGCCGGCTCCTCGTCCGTCCTCGTCGACAGTGCGCCCTACTCACTTCACCAGGCAAGCTTCGATTCGAGCTGGGAGCTCGACCTGTTCGGCGGCACGCAGCGGAGCATCGAGGCCGCGGCGCATGGTGCGCAATCCGCCGAGGAGGATCTACGCGACAGCCTCGTCACGCTGATCGGCGACGTCGCCGCCTATTACGTCGAGGCGCGCGGCTATCAGGCCCGGATCGCGCTGGCGCAGCGGACCGCGGTCTCGCAGCGCGACACCGAAAAGCTCACCCGCAGCAAATACGAGGCCGGCAGCGGCAACGCCGTCGATCTCGCCAAGGCCACCGCGCAGGCCGCAAGCACAGAAGCCAACGTTCCGACCTATCAGGCGGCGCTTGCGGCCGACGTTCACCGGCTCGGAATCCTGCTCGGGCGGCCGCCCGGCGGCGTCGCCTCGTCGATGGCGCAGTCCGCGCCCGTGCCGGCGCCGCGTATGCCGCTTCCCATGGGACTGCCCGCCGATCTCCTCATGAGCCGTCCCGATATTGCCAGTGCCGAGCGCAAGCTGGCGCAGGCGACCGCCAAGATCGGCGCCGCGGAGGCCGACCGCTATCCGGCGGTGTCGTTGACCGGCTCGGTCGGCACCTCTGCGCTGCGGGCCGGCGATCTCGCCAAATATTCGAGCGTCAGCTGGTCGGTCGGCCCCTCGATCACCGTACCGGTGTTCGACGCGGGCAAGCGCCTGGCCACGGTCAGGATTGCGGAGGCGCAACGCGACCAGGCGTTCGCCACGTTCCATTCGACCCTGCTCACCGCGCTCGAGGACGTCGAGAATGCCCTGGTCTCGTTGTCGCGCGAACGCGTGCGCGCCACCAAGCTGACGGAGGCGGCCAGGAACTACCGCGAAGCCGCACGGCTGTCGCGATCGCTGTTCGAGACCGGCAGCGCCAGCTTCATCGACGTGCTGGACGCCGAACGTTCGCTCTATTCGGCCGAGGATTCGCTGATCCAGAGCAAGGTGTCGGCTGCCAAGGATTACATCGCGCTGGCAAAGGCGCTCGGCGGCGGCTGGTCCGATCCGGTCGACGTATCGACGCCTGTTATCGTGGACACCAACACGGGACCTCACTTCCGGGAGGCGCAGAAGTGACCGAGATCATCACCGCCAGACGCCTGAAGATCGCCGCAGCGATTATTGCCGTCGTGGCGACCGGCGTGGTCGCGGCCACGCGCTTTCCGGGAACGTCGAGCAAGGCGCAGTCCTACATCACGGCGCCGGTCACCGTCAGCGATTTGCGCGAGGAGGTGCTCGCCAGCGGCACGCTGAAGCCGGCGCGGCTGACCGCGGTCGGCGCGCAGGTGTCAGGCCGGATCACCGCCCTCAACGTCCGCGTCGGCGACACGGTGAAGGCCGGCGACGTCATCGCTCAGATCGATCCCGTCACCAGGCAGAACGATCTGCGCAGCTCCGAGGCGTCGCTGAAGAACTATCGGGCGCAGAAGGTCGAGAAGGAGGCCGCGCTGGTGCTGGCCGAGGCCAATCTCGCGCGCCAGCAGGCGACCCTGGCGCAACGCGCGACGTCGCGCAGCGACTTCGACAGCGCGGATTCGACCGTGCGGCAGACCCGCGCCCAGATCGCCGCCCTCGAAGCCCTGATCGTGGGGGCGGAAGCCAGCGTCGAGACGTCACGCGTGAACCTCGAATACACCCGCATCACCGCGCCGATCGACGGCACGGTCCTCGCCACCGTGGTGCAGGAAGGACAGACGGTCAACGCGGTGCAGTCCGCACCGACCATCGTCGTGCTCGGCCAGCTCGCGACGATGACGGTGCGGGCGGAGATCTCCGAGGCCGACATCGTCAAGGTCAGGCCGGGACAATCGCTCTACTTCACCATCCTCGGCGACCAGGACCATCGCTATGAGGCCCGGCTCGAGCAGATCGAGCCGGCGCCCGAATCGATCAAGAACGACGCCAGCTTCTCCTCGACCACCACCAGCTCGACCTCGAGCACGAGCTCGTCGAGCTCGACAAGCACGGCGATCTACTACATCGGTGTCTTCAACGTGCCGAACAAGGAGCTCTCGCTGCGGACCTACATGACCGCCGAGGTGCACATCGTCACCGGCGAGGCCAAGCGCGTGAAGGTGATCCCGGCGCTCGCGGTGATGCGGAAGTCCGACGGCCGCAGCACGGTGCGCACGCTCGCCGCGTCCGGTGACATCAGCGAGCGCGAGGTCAAGACCGGCCTCAACGATCGCACCATTGTCGAGATCAAGTCCGGCCTCGACGAGGGCGAACGTGTCGTGACCGGCGAGGCGAACGAGCAGACCGCATCGCGCGGCATGCCCGGCGGCCCGCCGGGAGGGGGAGGTCCCTGACATGATCCCTCATTTGGCCGATCCGATCATCGCGATCGAGAAGGTCCGGCGGGAGTTCACGGCCGGCGACACCAGCGTGGTCGCGCTCGACGATTTCTCGCTGAGCATCCAACCCGGCGAGATGGTGGCGATCATCGGCTCGTCCGGATCGGGCAAATCGACGCTGCTCAACATCCTCGGCTGTCTCGACCGCCCGACCTCCGGCACCTATCGCGTCGCCGGCAAGAACGTCTCCGAGCTCGATGCCGATGCGCTGGCGGCGCTGCGCCGTGAGCATTTCGGCTTCATCTTCCAGCGCTATCATCTGCTCGGCGACCTCTCGGCCGGCGAGAATGTCGAGATCCCCGCGATCTATGCCGGGATGAAGGCCCGCGAGCGCCGCACGCGCGCAGAGCAGCTTCTCGCAAGGCTCGGCGTCAACGACCGGCGCGGCCATCGCCCGAACCAGCTATCGGGCGGCCAGCAGCAGCGTGTCTCGATCGCACGCGCGCTGATCAACGGCGCCGAGGTCATCCTGGCGGACGAGCCCACCGGCGCGCTCGACCGGCGCAGCGGCGAGGAGGTCCTGAAGATCCTGAAAGAGCTGCACCGCGAGGGGCGGACGATCATCATCGTCACCCACGATGCCGATGTCGCCGCGCGGGCCGAACGCATCATCGAGCTGCGCGACGGCAGGATCGCCTCCGATCGCCGCGCGGAGACGACAAGCGCGTCGGAGCCGGCGGTTCCGGTGTCGCGGACGTCATGGAGCAGCGGCACCGGCTGGTCCGGCGCCTTGCGGCGCCTGCGGGAGGCCTCGCGGATGGCGCTGGTTGCGATGGCCGCGCACCGGCTGCGCGCCTTCCTGACCATGCTCGGCATCATCATCGGCATCGCCGCGGTGTCGTCGGTGGTCGCGCTCGGCAACGCGTCCCAGCGCAAGGTGCTGTCCGACATTTCGAGCCTCGGCACCAACACGATCGAGGTATTTCCGGGCAAGGACTTTGGCGACGCCCGCGCCGGCAAGATCAAGACGCTGGTACTGGGCGACGCCCGCGCGCTCGGCCGGCAGGATTTCATTGCCGGGGTCACGCCGACGGTGTCGACCAGCACGACGGTGCGATATCGCGGTAACGAGTCCAACGTGCTGGTGAACGGCGTCGGCGAGAGCTATTTCCAGGTCAAGGGCGCCAAGCTCGCGAAAGGACGCCTGTTCGATACCGATGCGATCCGCAACATCGAGCGGCAGGCCGTCATCGACGACAATACCCGCAAGACCTTCTTCGCCGACGACCAGACCTCCGGGATCGGCCGCGTGATCTGGCTCGGCAAGGTGCCCTGTCGCATCGTCGGCGTCATCGCCCAGCAGCAGGGCGGGTTCGGCTCGAACCAGAACCTGTCGGTCTACCTGCCCTACACCACCGTGCAGGCCCAGTTCACGGGCGATCGCGCGCTGCGCAGCATCCTGCTGCGGATCAGCGACGACGTTTCGACTGCGCTGGCGCAGGACGCGGTGACCACGCTACTGACACAGCGGCACAACAGCCGGGATTTCGTCATCCTCAACACCGACGATATCCGCCGCACCATCACCAGCACGACACAGACGCTGGCGTTCCTGGTGGCGGCGATCGCGGTGATCTCGCTGGTCGTCGGCGGCATCGGTGTCATGAACATCATGCTGGTGTCCGTATCGGAGCGGATCAGTGAGATCGGCGTGCGCATGGCGGTCGGCGCCAGGCGCAGCGACATCCTCCAGCAATTCCTGGTGGAAGCGACCCTGATCTCGTCGATCGGCGGCATCGCCGGCATTCTCGTCGCGATGCTGCTCGGCGTGGCCATCAACGTCGCGGTGCCCGGATTCGAGGTCAGCTATTCGACGTTCTCGATCGGCGCGGCGTTCCTGACCTCGACCGGGATCGGGGTTGCCTTCGGCTTCTTCCCCGCCCGCCGCGCCGCCTTCCTCGACCCCGTGGTGGCACTGAGCCGCGACTGACCTTAGGATTGCACGATGACCGTAGTTCTTCGGGCGAGACATTCGTCCGCAAATCGACCAACGATCGGCAACCCCGATGCGATTTCAATCATGACCAGCGGCCCCCAGAACATCCTGATCGTCGAGGACGACAAGCAGACCCGCGACCTCATCTCGCGTTATCTGCTTGATCACAACTTCTCGGTCGACGCGGTCGCGAACGGCAGGGAGATGGACCGCCATCTCTCCCGCGAGCGGGTCGACCTGATCGTGCTCGACCTGATGCTGCCGGGCGAGGACGGCCTCAGCCTCTGCCGCCGGCTGCGGATGGAGTCCACGACGCCGATCATCATCCTCACCGCGAAGGGCGAGGATCTCGACCGTATCCTCGGCCTCGAGATGGGCGCCGACGACTATCTGCCAAAGCCGTTCAACCCGCGCGAGCTCCTCGCCAGGATCAACGCCGTGCTGCGGCGGCGATCGAGCAGCCTCACGGGCCCCACCGCGGCGCGTCTCAAGTTCCAGGGCTGGACCATCGATCTTCGCCTGCGCGAATTGCGCGATCCCGAGGGCGCGCAGGTGCCCCTGACCAGTGCCGAGTTCGATCTGCTGCAGGCCTTCTGCGAGCGGGCCGGCCGCATCCTCACCCGCGACAACCTCCTGAGCATGACGCGCGGTCGTGCCGGAGCAAGCTTCGGCCGCAGCATCGACGTGCTGGTCAGCCGGCTGCGCCGCAAGCTCGACCGGGCGGAAGGCGCATCCGTGATCAAGACCGTCCGCATCGGCGGGTACGTCTTCACCCCGAGGGTGGAGGAAGCATGAGCCGCACCGCCGACATCGTCGCGCTCTTCAGCTTCAGGCGGATCAGCGGCCAGATCGCCGCCTTGATCCTGGGATCGCTGGTCCTGATCCATGTCCTGATCGCCGGCTATTTTCTCCTCAACCAGCCGAAGTTGCTGGCGGACACGCCGCTGGAGCAGATCGAACTGATCGTGCGGATCATCGCCAACACGCCGAAGGCCGAGCGCGCGATCGTCCTCGACAGCGTCAGCCAGACCTTTCCGCCGCTCAAGCTCCAATTGCGGGACAGCGTATCCGCCGCCGCCACGCCGCAGTCGATGCGGACCTCACTGACCATCCCCTCTGCGCTTGGTGTCAGGGCCGAGCTCGTTCGCGGCAGCGGCGCGGACGGCGAGCGCGTCTGGTTCTACCTTCCGGGCGACGACGTGCTCGAAGCCACGATCGGATCGCCCAAGATGCCGGCCTTCGTCAGCGGCCTCTGGACCTCGACGCTGCTGTTCCTCGTGGCAAGCCTGACGCTGCTCGGCGTCTGGGCCGGCCGCGCGCTCTCCTCGCCGCTGTCGGCCTTCGCGCGCGCGGCGGAGGATTTCAGCCTGAGCCGGTCCTCCGCGCCGCTGCCGGAAAACGGACCGGAGGAGATCAGGTCCGCGGCAAGGGCGCTGAACCGGATGCGCGATCGCATCACCACGCTGATGAACGACAGAACCCGCATGCTCGCGGCCATCAGTCATGACCTGCGCACGCCGATCACGCGTCTGCGGCTGCGTTCGGAATATATCGAGGATCCGGCACAACGCACGCAGACCGTGCGCGACCTCGACCAGATGCAGTCGATGCTCGAATCGGTGCTGTCGCTCCTGCGCAGCGAAAGCCCGGTCAAGCCGACGCTGGTGGACGTCGCGGCGCTGCTTCAGATGGTTTGCGAGCAGTTTTCGGATTCCGGATTTGCCGTGACCTATTCCGGCCCCGACAGGGCCGCCTTCGTCCTGCGGCCCGACGAAATCATTCGCGCGGTCACCAACCTCATCGAGAACGCAACGCGATTCGGAACCCAAATCGACGTCGCGCTGTTGACCGCCGAGGACCGGCTCGTCATCGACGTCTGCGACGACGGGCCGGGCATTCCCGACGAAAGCAAGGCCGCGATGCTGGAGCCCTTTGTGCGCGGAGAGGAAGCCCGCACCATGGACGAGACATCAGGATTTGGTCTCGGTCTGTCGATCGCGCAGGCGATCGTGACCGCGCATGACGGAACGCTTCAGCTGCTCGACAACGCGCCACAGGGCCTGCGCGTCCGCTTGCAGCTCGCGCGGGCTGCCCGCGACGATTTGGGAGCGCCTCGGACATAAAGCCGCGGCATTTCTCGGGCTTGTCGATCGCCCTGCCTCTGCTTCTCCGGAGTTCCCATGTCTTCCGCCGACCGGCCTGCGACGCGCCTTGCGACCCGGCTTGCCTTCCTCGTCGCGGGTTTCGGCATCTCGTGCTGGGCGCCGCTGGTGCCGTTCGCGAAGACGCGGCTCGGCGTCGATGACGGCGTGCTCGGACTGCTGCTGCTCAGCCTCGGCATCGGCTCGGTCATCGCGATGCTGGTGACCGGAATCGTGAGCGCACGCTACGGCAGCAGGCCGATCATCATTGCCGGCGGGTTCGGCCTGGCGCTGGTCCTGCCCCTGCTCGCCATTGCGGCTTCGCCCGCAACGCTGGCGCTGGCGCTTTTCGCATTCGGCGCCGCGCTCGGCTCGATCGACGTCGCCATGAACATCCACGCCGTGGAGGTGGAGCGCGCCGCGCACCGCCCGCTGATGTCCGGCTTCCACGCCCTGTTCAGCATCGGGGGTTTTGCCGGATCCGCGCTGATGACGGCGCTGCTCTCGCTGCAATTCGGAACGCTCGCCTGCACGCTGGTCTGCTCCGCCCTGATGCTGCTCGCGATGGCCCTGACCTCGCCGCGCCTGCTTCGTTCCGTGCAGGTGCAGGAGGGCCCGCTGTTCGTGCTGCCGCACGGATCGGTGCTGCTGCTCGCGCTGCTCGGCGCCATCACCTTCCTGGTCGAAGGTGCGATGCTCGATTGGGGCGCCCTGCTCGTCATCGGTGCAGGTCTCGTCACCGAAGCGCAAGGCGGCGCCGGCTATATCGTGTTCTCGATCGCGATGACTGCGGGCCGGCTCGGCGGCGACGCCGTCGTCGCGCGGATCGGCGACCGCACGACGTTGCTCTGGGGCAGCCTGATTGCGATCGCCGGTTTCGTGGTCCTGCTCACGGCGCCCATCGCAGCGGTCGCCATCGGCGGATTCCTGCTGATCGGGCTCGGCGCGTCGAATCTCGTGCCGGTGCTGTTCCGTCGGGCGGCGCGGCAGACGGTGATGCCCACGGGGCTTGCGGTCGCGGCGATCACGACCGCGGGCTACGCAGGAATCCTCATCGGCCCCGCCGGCGTCGGCTTCGTCGCGCGTTTTGGCGGATTGCCCATGGCGTTCTGGCTGCTGGCTGCGCTGATGGGTCTGGTCACGCTGTCGGCACACATCGTCACAAAGGACAAGGGTAAGACCACGGCGACCTAACCCCTTCCATTTCCAGCATGATTCAGGCGGAGCCGAAGCCGACTGAAGTCATCTGCGCAGGTCTGCCAGCCATGCTGCTTTCGGCCAGTTTACTGGACGCCTCGTTCTGCTAGACCACAACAAAATACCTTTTGACTCCCGTTGCGGGGGGCAATGGCACGTGCCAGCTCACAATAACAACCAAGACTCGGCCATTTCATTCGGGCCATTTCGGCTGTTTCCCAAGTCCCGGCTCCTGGAAAAGGAAGGGGAGCCGCTTCACGTCGGCGGCCGCGCGCTCGATATTCTCATCCTGCTTGCCGAGCGCCCCGGAGAAGTCGTCGACAAGAGAGAGCTGGTCAAGCGCATCTGGGCCGAGGTGAATGTCGACGAGGGCAGTCTGCGCTTCCATGTCGCAGCGCTCCGCAAGGTGCTCGGCGATACCGGAAAATCGGCCCGTTATGTCCTCAATGTACCCGGCCGTGGCTATTGCTTTGTCGCCCCGTTCGCTCAAGCGCCCTCGCAGGTCGCGCCAGCCGCCGCCGAAATCATTCCTCCCCGCTCCCTGCCCGCCCAGCTTGCGAAGATGGTCGGACGCGAGGAGGTCATCGAGAAGATTTCGAACGGCCTGACGCTCTATCGCTTCATGACCCTGGTCGGTCCCGGCGGCATCGGGAAGACCGCCGTCGCCGTCACGGTCGGGCATCGCCGCTCGGCGGATTTCGACGGCCGCGTCTTCTTCGTCGATTTCGGTCCGCTGCGGGATGCGAGCCATGTCCCAACCAGCATCGCCGCCGTCCTCGGACTGACCGTCAGCGCGGAGGATCCGACGCCGGCCCTGCTGACATTTCTGAAGACCGGGCCGGCCCTGCTGATCTTCGACAGCTGCGAGCATGTGCTGGATAATCTGGCGCCTCTCGTCGAGCGCATCGTTCGCGAAGCGCCGCAGCTTCGTGTTCTCGCCACCAGCCGCGAGTCGTTCCGAAGCGAAGGCGAGCGGATCTTCCGGCTGTTTCCGCTGGATTGTCCGCCCGAGCGCGACGGCCTCGACGTCGCCGAGGTTCTCGCCTACCCCGCGGCCCAGCTCTTCGTCGAGCGCATCGCGCAGAGCTCCGGGCCGTTCCAGCTCAGCGCCGAAGAGGCGCCGCTTGTCGCCAGCATCTGCCGGCGCCTCGACGGCATTGCGCTGGCGATCGAGCTTGCGGCAGGCCGTGTCAATGCGTATGGCATCGCCGGCACCGCTTCCCTGCTCGACAGCCGCTTCTCGCTGCAATGGCGGGGACGGCGCACGGCCGTCCCGCGGCACCAGACGCTCGCCGCCGCCCTCGACTGGAGCTACGACCTGCTGCCTCCGGCGGAAAGCGCCACCTTGCGGCGATTGTCGGTGTTCGCAGGACCCTTCGCGCCGGAGGCGGCTGCCGCGGTCGCGTCCGGCGATGGCCTCAGCACCTCGGAGACGCTGGAGGCGATCGACAGCCTGGTCACCAAATCGCTGATCTCGCCATCCGGCTCGCGGACGCTCCGCTATCGCCTGCTCGACACCACGCGCACCTACGCGCTCGGGAAACTGAACGAGCTCGGCGAAGCCAGGCAGTTCGCGCGGCGTCATGCGGAGCATTTTCGCGATTTCTTCGAGCGCGCGGGGGCCGACGCGTCGACGCCGCTGCCCGAATGGCTCAGCACCTATGGTGGGGAGCTCGACAATGTGCGCGCGGCGCTGGACTGGGCCTTCGCGCCCGACGGCGACACCCGGCTCGGCGTTGCGCTGACGGCGGCCGCGGTCACCCTGTGGGTGCGTCTGTCGCTGTTCGCCGAATGCCGCGAGCGCAGCAGAACGGCACTGGCGGCGCTCGGAGACGACGGCGACAACGACCGCGTCCGCATGCAGCTCCTGTCGGCACTCGGCTGGTCGCTGATGTATGGCGAGGGCCGCGCGCGCGAGGCGCGCCCGATCCTCGAGACGACGCTGGAGCTGGCCGAGAGCCTCGACGACAAGGACTTCCGGCTGCGGGCGCTCTGGGGCCTGTGCATCGACCAGTTCAACAACGGGCAGTTCGGCAAGGCCCGCGTGCTCGCCGAGCGCTTTGCGAACGCGGCTGCGAATTCGCCTGACAGCACCGATCTCATGCTGGGCGACCGCCTGATGGCCGTCGCGTTGCATTATCTGGGTGATCAGAACGACGCGCGGCAACGCATCGACCGCGTGAACGCCTCGCTGCATGTGCTGGTGGCGAAGCCGAAAATCTTCCCGCTCGATCTCAGGATATCGACGCAATATTTCCGGGCCCGCATCCTGTGGCTTCAGGGGCTCGCCGATCAGGCCCAGGCGCTCGCCGCCACGAACATCGAGGAAGGCCGCGCCAACGGCCATGCGCTGACCTTCTGCAGCGTGCTGGGACAGGCCGCCTGCCCGATCGCGTTCTGGTCCGGCGATTTCGATGCTGCCGAGCGCCACGGCGCCGAGCTGCTCGAACACACCGAGCGCCACGGGATCCGGCTGTGGGGCCTATGGGCACGCGCCTTCAACGCCGCGGTCGTGGCCAGGCGCGGCGACATCGCCACCGGCCTGCCGCTTTTGCGGGAAGAGCTCAACCGCGCCGGCGATGCGCGCTTCCTGCCGCGCTTTCTGCCGCTGCTCGGCGAGCTCGCCGCGTGCTTCCTCGAAGCCGACCAGGTCGACCGCGGCCTCGACGTGATCGAAGACGTCCTGACCCGTTGCAACGACCGGCAGGAGCGCTGGTATCTGCCGGAGCTGCTCCGCATCAAGGGAGAATTGATGCTCAGGAGCGCGCGGCATGCGGAGCAGGCCGAGGTGCACTTTCGCGAGGCCATCGACATTGCCGCCCAGCAGGGCGCGCGCTTCTGGGAGCTCCGCTGCGCGACCAGCCTCGCGCGGGCCATGATCGGAGCCGGCCGGGGCGCGGAAGCCCGGGTGGTTCTCGACAACGTCTGCGGGACGTTTGCCGAAGGCTCCGATATCGCCGACATGCGCATGGCCCGCGATCTGATCGCGCGATCGCGGGCCTGACGGCGCGGCGTCTTGATCTAGCCTCCGACGGCAGCAGCGCGGCGCGGCAGCTTCCAGCCGGGCCGGATGAAGTGGCAGGTGTAGCCGTCGGGATAACGTTCGAGATAGTCCTGATGCTCGGGCTCGGCCTCCCAGAACTCTCCTGCGGGCGCGACCTCGGTCACCACCTTGCCGGGCCACAGGCCGGACGCCTCGACGTCGGCGATGGTGTCTTCGGCGATCTTCTTCTGCTCGTCGCTCGTATAGAAGATCGCGGAGCGATAGCTGGTGCCGCGATCATTGCCCTGGCGATCGAGCGTGGTGGGATCGTGGATCTGGAAGAAGAACTCGAGCATGGTCCGGTAGCTGGTCCTGGCGGGATCGAACATGATCTCGATCGCCTCGGCGTGGCCTTCGTGGTTGCGGTAGGTCGCGTTCTTCACCTTACCGCCGGTGTAGCCGACGCGTGTCGAGATCACGCCCGGTTGCTTGCGGATCAGATCCTGCATGCCCCAGAAGCAGCCTCCGGCCAAAACTGCGCGCTCCGTCGTCATTTGATGCTCCCTTGGTTTCGTCGAGATGCTTACCTTTGCTCCGCAACCGCACGCAAGCGCGGGTCATCCTTGTCGTCGTGATATTCGAGGCCCAGCGGCCCGATCGCACTCACCTGCGTGACATACTCGCCGGCCTTCGCCCAATGGAAATGCCAGGTCTCGCCAGGCAGCACGATAACACTCCCTGGCGGATAGGCGCTGACTTTATCGCCGTCAAAACTCTCGCCGAGCCCGATGTAGAACACGCCCGACATGACCGTGTAGATGCGGTCCTCCGGATGCTTGTGCGGCATCAACCTCGTGCCGCCGGGCACCTTGACCCGGACCACGTAAGGTCCGGGCTCGGCTGGATGTCCGACCATGACGGCCAATCGCGCACCGGGCGGAAATGCCGGAAAGGGTTGCCATGCGATATCCTCGGGCAGGATCGCCCGGAACCTGTCCTCATCCGGCTGATGTTGGCGAGACGGATTTTGGCGAGACATGGCAACACTCCCTGCGTTCAGTCAGCCCAGCTTGGCGTCGAGCGTGATCGCGGCGTTGAGCACCTTCGAGACCGGGCAGTTCTTCTCGGCCTCGCCGGCGATCTTGGCAAAACCTGCGTCGTCGAGGTTCGGCACCTTGGCACGCAAGGTCAGCGCGGACTTGCTGATCTTGAAGCCCTTGCCTTCGGGCTCGAGCGTGACGGCGGCTTCGGTCGAGAGCTCGTCCGGCGTGAAACCGGCCATCTGAAGGCCAAAGGCCAGCGCCATCGTAAAACAGCCGGCATGGGCCGCCGCGATCAACTCCTCGGGATTGGTACCCTTCTCGTTCTCGAAGCGGGTCTTGAACGAATAGGGTGTCTGCGCGAGCACGCTGGATTCGCTCGTCAGATGACCGGTCCCATCGCGACCGGTGCCTTTCCAGACTGCCGTTGCCTTGCGGATCATCTCAATTCTCCTTGTTTGATTTCAGCACCGCTACTCCGTACCGGTGGAAGGCGGCATCGGCGTGACCGCATGCCGCCGCTCCAACTGGCCGCGCGTCGCAACGGTTCCGTTAGCTGCCGATCTGTCCGACGTGGAAGCCGAGCCGGTTCTCGACGTCCCCGGAGCGGTGGAAGCCGCGCGCCATCAGCGCCTTGATCCTGGTCTGGCTCGCGGGGCGGCCGAGCGAGGCCAGGAACGCGTCCCACTCCGGCTTGATTTCGGCGTCCGGCGGCAGGCTTGCGACATCGACAAGGCGCTTGGTCTCGGCGATCGCCTCCTTGTCGAACGAGGCGATGCGCATGGCGAGTGCCTCGACGAAACCATCGAGCTCGGCGTCCGGCAACGACCGGTTGACGTAACCGTAGCGTTCGGCGAGATCGCCATGGATGTCGTCGGCGCCGAGCAGCACTTCGAGCGCACGGCCGCGGCCCATCAGGCGCGGCAATCGCGCCATCGGCCCGCCACCGGGCACGAGGCCCGCCCCGACCTCCCATTGCGACAGGATCGCCTTCTCGCGGCTGGCAAAGCGCATGTCGCTCGCGAGCGCGAGCTCGCTGCCGACACCGGTCGCGCGGCCCCGGATCGAGGCGATGGAGACGACCGGCGCGCGGCTGAGGCGCACCAGCATGTCGGGCAGCGCCTCGAGGCCGGTCGGCCCCGGCGGAATACGAAGCGAATCCTCCAGCGGCGCGAGGAAGTCGTAATGGGTGATGAAGAAGCCTTCGACGGCACTGTCGAACACCACGACCTTCACGTCCGGATCGGTCTCGATCCTGGTGACGATGTCGCCCAGCAGCGGCAGCTGCTTCGGGCCGAAAATATTCACCGGCGGCATGTCGAAGGTGACACGCCAGTAGGACGGCAGGCGGCGCTCGAGGTGGATCTGTTCGGTCGTGAAGGTGGGTTCGGGACGGTTCATGTCTTGCACTCCTGATGTGTGGGTTCGCATCTCAGATCGATTGCCGCAGCGGGCGGAACGCGGTGCGCACTTCCGCGGAGAACAGCGCCGGCTGCTCCCAGGCCGCGAAGTGTCCGCCCTTGTCGAGACGGTTGTAGTGGATCAGCTTGGGGTAGGCCTTCTCTGCCCAGCTCCGCGGCGCGGCGTAGATCTCGTCCGGAAAGACGCTGACGGCGACGGGAATCTTGACGTGCTTGGGCGCGAAGAACACCAGCTTGTTCTCCCAGTACAGGCGGGCCGAGGAGACCGCGGTGTTGGTGAGCCAATAGAGCGTGATATTGTCGACCACGTCGTCGCGCGACAGCCCTTCCGTCCGGCCGTCGAACACGCGCGCGATCATCGCGGCGCTGCGCGCATCGTGATCGAGCATCCAGGACGCGAGGCCCGCGGGCGAATCCACGAGGCCATTGAGCGTCTGCGGCCGGTT
The DNA here is from genome assembly GCF_000261705.1 of Bradyrhizobium genomosp. III. Classification (NCBI taxonomy): domain Bacteria; kingdom Pseudomonadati; phylum Pseudomonadota; class Alphaproteobacteria; order Hyphomicrobiales; family Nitrobacteraceae; genus Bradyrhizobium; species Bradyrhizobium genomosp. III. Next base: position 14,383 of record NZ_AJQF01000320.1, read on the forward strand.
CGACATCTCGATCGCGTAGCCGAGACCGTGCTTGTAGAAATCATCGAGCTGGTCGTAGGCAAGGCGCTCGTCGGCCGAAAGGTTCGCCGGGCGCGTTCCGCCGGGTTGAAGCGCCTTGGCGATGTCGTCGGGGACGGTCGCGGGCATGTTGGTGTGGATGCCGAGCAATTCCGGCGGCGCGATCAGCGCCATCTGCTCCGTCACGGCATTACCCCAATCGCCGCCTTGCGCGACGTAGCGGCTGGAGCC